>JAAYUR010000511.1 GCA_012517645.1 Treponema sp. | reverse complement strand
TCCACCCGTTCCCGGTCGCTCCTTCGGGTCCCGATGAGGCGCAATTGTTCCAGGATGGAATCCCAGGTGTTGAGGCGCACGGCAAGACTCCGGAATCGGACGGTCGGCGGGGGGACGTCGAGCTTCGGAACCAGTATGGCTCATGTCGGGAGGAAGTCAAGGCCGCCGGATCAACTACACGTACAGCCGCTCGAACAGGGCCCGGATCTGGGCGGACTCCCGGAGGATGTTCAGGGTCAGGTCCGAGTGGCCCTTGGCGTATCCGTTCCCGACGATCAGCTCGATATCCTTGCCGACCCCCTCCGCGCCCAGGGCGGCCTTGGTGAAGGACGTGGCCATGGAGAAGAAGTAGATGAGCCCCTGGCCCTTGGTGATCAGGATGGAGGTCATCTCGGTGTTCGGGACGTTCACATTGTTGATGGTGACGTCGCAGCCCCGGGGCCCGGTGATCGCCAGGACCTTGTGGTACACGTCGATGGCATTCGTGGCGTCCGCGACGATCACGTCCGTGGCCAGGCGCATGTCCGCGATGCGTCGGGCGTTTTCCTTGGAGTATTCCACGACGATGACCTTGCCGTAGGGCCCCACGTTCTTCATGGCCTGGTAGCAGCAGAGGACCCCGGACTTGCCGCCTCCGCCGATGATGCAGACCGTGTCCCCCTCCTTGACCAGCCGGTCCACCTGGGCGGGGGCGCCCGCCACGTCCAGGACCGCCAGGGCCAATTTTTCGGGAAGGTCCGTCGGCATATGGGCGTAGATACCGCTTTCGAAGAGGATCGCCCGGGCCTCGACGTCCACCTGGTCGCTCCCCGGATCCAGGCGTAGGATCTTGTCGATCGCCAGGGGCGTCAGGGACAGGGAGACCAGGGTGGCGATCCGGTCCCCGACCGCCAGCTTCTTGTCCGGAAAGGCCGGACCGATCTCCCGGACGGTCCCGACGAGCATTCCCCCGGAGCCGGTCACCGGATTCTGCATCTTTCCCCGCTCCCGGACGATGCCCAGGATCATCTCCTTCATGCGGTCCGCGTCGCCCCCGCAGGCCGACCGGATCTGGGTGTAGCTGGCGGAGTCGATGTTCAGGGTCCCGACGTCGATCAGCACCTCGTTGTCGTAGATCTCCATGGAATTGTCGAGCTTCAAGGCCGGCTGGGGGAGGATCCCCTTGGGTTCGAGCACCCGGTGGCTGCCGTAGCGGCATCCCATTCCTCTGGACATGTCGAGGCCTCCTTCTGGATTCCCGGATACTAGCACCCGCGGAAGGCCGAGGCAATCCGTCCGGTCGGCACGCGGCCGGGGCACGCTGGAAACGGTCCTTCGGGGCGGTGTATGCTTCCGTAGCGCGAAAGCCCGGCGTATGCGTCCCGGTTCCGGGGAGGGAGGGAGACTTGATAGGTGACGAGGGTTCCGCCCGAGAACCCGTCGCGGGATCCCGGCGGGATCCCGTTGAAGGAAGCATCCTTGCGGTCGCCGCCGCGACCCGTTTTTTTGCAATGGGGAGCCCTGGGCCTCATCCTCCCGGTTTCGAACCTCTTCCGCCTGTCCAAGGGCCTGTCCCTGGGGGAGCTGGGATTCAGCGCGGCCTTCGTGTCCGCGGTGGTCATCGTCCTGGAGCTGCCCACGGGCATCCTTGCGGACCGGGTCGGCCGAAGACGCGTCTACCTTGCCTCCCTGGCCTTTTTCGCCCTTTCCTGTCTGACCCTGCTGGCATCCCGGGGCTTTTTGTCCGTGACCGCGGGCTTCGCCCTGTACGGCGTCTCCCGGGCCCTTTCCTCGGGATCCCTGGAAGCCCTCCTGATCGATCGCTACATGGAACGGGAAGGGGAGGCCAGGCTCCATCGCCTGATCGCGGCGACCAACGCCGCGGACACGTCCGGGCTTGCCCTGGGTTCCCTGGCGGGAGGCCTCCTTCCCATGGGTTGGTCGGCCCTGGCCCCGAATGCGGGCCGGTACGACGGAAACCTGATCGCCATGCTGGCCCTGACCGCGGTACTGGCCGGCATCGTCCTTCGGGCCGTGCCCGAGGAAACCCCGCGCAGGGAGGGACGGGAGAGCATCGGAAGATTCCTCTCCGGCTCCCTCCGGGCGATCACGGGGAGCCGCGAGTTGACCCTGATCCTGGCCACTATGATCGCCTGGGGCTTCGCCTTCAGCGCTGTGGAGACCTACTGGCAGCCCAGGCTGGCGGACATCCTGGGGTCCGTCGAATCCTCCTGGATTTTCGGGGTCGTCTCCACGGGGTATTTCCTGGCGGCTCTCCTGGGAAGCCTGGCCGCCCCCCTTGCCCTGGAACGGATGAAGATGTCGCCGTATCTCGTTTTATTTCTTCTGCGGCTTTTGACCGCGACGTTCATCGTGGTGTTGGCCTTCCAGGGCTCGCCGGCCGGATTCGCCGCCTTTTACCTGGCCATGTTTTTCTGGAACGGGATGGCCAACCCGCCGGAGGGCACGGTGCTAAACCTGCGGATCCCCGGGGAGAGAAGAGCGTCCCTTTTGTCCGCGGTCTCCCTTCTGGTTCAGCTGGGGGGCCTGGGGGGAGCCGCGGTCTTCGGAGCCCTGGTCGCGCCTCTGGGGATCCCCGGGATCTGGCTTGTCGGGGCGGCTGTGTTCGCGGCCTCGGCTCCGCTCTATCTGGCGGCACGACGAGCTGAAAAGGCCGGTGTCCGGCTCTAGGAATACTCGGGAAACCCGAAACCCTTGGAGGGCCGGAGGTCCGGGGGTGCCGTGTGCGGGCGGTAGACCCCCGCTTCCGCGCGGGCCGCGGTTCCGCGGGTGCCGATCAGGCCAGCGCCTTCGGAAGGTCCGCCGCCCAGGCGCGGACGGCCTCCGGGTCCACCCGGTCCGCCGGCAGGTTCCGGGGCACTCCGAAGATGAGACGGGCGACACCGGGCAAGGAGGAGCCCACCCGGCCGGAGAAGATGGCAGAGGTCCGGGCCCCCGCCGTCTCGGCCGCGGACCGCACGCTCTTCTCGATGGCCCGGTTCCAGTTCCCCCGGGCGGCCCCGTGCATGTAGGACACCGCGAACAGGGCGACGGGACGGGCACGGAGTTCGGCCCCGTGGGCCTCCACGAAGGCCGCCGCCTCGGGGACCAGGCGCATGCCGTTGATGGGCGCCCCCAGGATCACCCGGTCATATCCGGACAGGTCCCCGGCTTCTGACATCGGCAGGGTCCGGGCCTCGATCCCCGCGGCCTTCAGGGTTTTCTCGATCACCAGGGCGATCTCCCGGGTGGTCCCGGTCTTGGTGACGTAGGCGATCAAGACCTTTTTCACGATCAGCCTCCTTGCCGTGCGACGCGGCCCCTCCCGGCGGAATCGAAGAAGGTGAAATCCCCCGCAACAAGGATTTTCTTGTCCGCCTGTACGCCGATGGTTCTGACAAGCCCGTTGGGGCCTCCGCCCGGATCGAAGGCCGGATCCGCGGCGCCCTCCCGTCAGATCGTCAATAGAGGTTCCCGGTTCTTGAGGATCTCCGTCAGGGGGACGCCCCAGTATACCACCTCCACCCCCATCTCCGTGAGCTTCCCGGTGACGCCGAACTGGTCCGCGCAGGCCTTGCACGCCGACACATGGACGCCCACCTGGAGGAGTTCCCGGAGCTTCAGCTGGATCACCTCGGATTCCGCGGCCAGCTTGGCGGTGGAGCCCCAGATGACCACGGTCACCGCGTCCCACCAGCCCTTGGTCTTGGAATTCCGGGCGTACATGGCGACCATC
>JAAYUR010000137.1 GCA_012517645.1 Treponema sp. | reverse complement strand
GACGGCGGAGGAAGCCGGGGTTCATATCGCTCCCCCCCCCTTCGAAGCGTAAAAGGCCTCCATGTCCCGGGCAAAGGCGATACGGCTGGCATCCCATGTGTAGAACATGTGACCCCCGTCATAGTGCCGGACCGTGAGCAGCCGCTTCCTCTCCTCGTCCAGCTTCATTAGTCGGCTGATCCTCTCCGCCGTGAAGTACGGTGTGACGAGGTCGAACACCCCGTGGGTCAGGTAGACCTTCATATGGGGATTCACGCTCATCCCGTAACGGAGATCGTCCGTAGCGCCGACCTGGCTTTCGAAGGCGTGCTTTCGGGTGTCGATTTTCCAGTTCTCGTTCACCTCGTCGCTGGAGGTTGAGTAGTCCCGGTCCGTCTCGAGGCCGACCGCGGCGCGAAGCTGACTGTTCACCGACGTCGCGAAAACCCGCTCCACCACGTGCAGGGTCGGATCCGGACCGGTCCACTCGTCCCGGTCCGGGTAGGGATCCTTTACCGTCGCGCTGGCGTCGTACAATCCGAGAACCAGTCCCCGATCCCGAAGGAGGTTCTTCGAGAAGTATTCGATCGAAACCCGCCCGCCCTTGGAACGGACGATATCCCGGGGAAGGCCGATGAAGTCCGCGGCGGTGTCCAGCACCCGGGCTCTTCGGGCTTCCCCGACCAGACCACCCGAGGCCAGCACCGGGAGGAGTTCCGTGACCGCGAACTCGGAAGCCCTTCGGGCGTACTCCTGCCGGGACTCCCCGGGCTTGATCTTTCGGGCCCGGCCGTGGAAAAAGGCCGCGCCCGCCATGGTCGGGAAGGTATCCACCCAGGGCAAGTCGTCGTAGTCCGACGGATCCAGAAGGGCGAACTCCAAGGCCGGGGAGATCAAGATCGCCCCCGCCAGGGCAACTCCGTAGTCCTGCTGGAGCATGCGCACAAGCTTGGCCACCCGGAACCCTCCGTAGCTTTCCCCCGCCAGGTAGACGGCGCTGTCCCAGCGTTTTGTCCGAGAAAGGTACTTCCGGATGAACTCGCAGATGGATTCCAGATCCCGCTTAAGCCCCCAGTACTCGACGTCCTTCTTTTCGTCGGGGCCTTTCTTGTCGGCGTCCTTCTTCGCTTCCGGGTCCGGAACCAACCGGGAAAGCCCCGTTCCGACGGGGTCGATGAAGACCAGGTCCGTGAAGCGCAGCCAGGTCTCCTGGTTGTCCAGAAGTTTATGGGGGGGAGGAAGCGGTTCCCCCCGGGAACCGAAGGCGGCGCGGCGAGGCCCCAGGGCACCGAAGTGGAGATACACCGAGGAGGACCCGGGGCCGCCGTTGAACACGAAGGTGACGGGACGGTCACCTTCGTCCGGCAGAGTATAGCTCGTGTAGAACATCTCCGCCGCGGGTTTCTCGTCCTTCCTGAGGATGATCCAGTCCGCCTCGGCTCGGTATGGGAACTCGCGCCCCGATAGAGTGATCGACAAGGAAGCCCGCGCGCCCTTCGGGGGTTCGTATCCGTTCTTAGTGCCCTCGAGACCGGTCCCCTTGCCCGCGGGTTCGGGATTGTTTTCCATACAGCTCTCCTTCCTGCAACAAGGTACTCTTCTGTAGCGGGCGGGGCAATATGGGGGCTGGTGCCGAAATAGAAAGCCGCCCCCGGGAGGCATCACGGGGGCGGCGGGGAACGGGAGATTCCACCAGAACCAGGGTGCTACTTCTTCAGCCACCCCATCTCGATGAAGTACTTCTTGGCGCCCGGGTGGTAGGGGATCAGCATCTGGTCCTCGGGAAGCACCAGGTCCTTGGAGAACTGGGTCAGCAGGGCCGAAACCGCATGGATGGCGGGCAGGTTCGTGTACAAGGTCTTGGTCATCTGGTACACGAGGTCCTCGGGCATGTCGTCCCGCACGATGATGATGTCCGGGGGCGTGCCGACCGTCGCAACCGGCTCGGGCTGGTTGGGGTACGTGTTCGCGGGGATGTTGCGCCGGATGAGGAACTCGTTCTTCTTCCGGAGGTTCGCCAGGGCCTCGTCCGTTATGGGGATGAGGGTTACCTTGCCGTCCAGGAGGAGCTCCTGCATGCCCGAGGCTCCGAGGGCCAGGCCAATGATGCCGCCGTCCGCCAGGCCGTCCTTCAACATGTCGATGCCTTGGGCAAACTCGACGAAGCTCACCTTCATGTCATCGTAGGTCAGGCCGTAGGCCGCCAGGGTCTCCCGGGCGTCCACCTCGCCTCCGGAGCCGACGGGGCCCACGACGATCCGCTTGCCCTTGAAGTCCGACACGTTCTTGATCCCGCTGGACTTGAGGGCCACCACCTGGAAGACGTCCGTGAAAAGCCCGCCGGTCAGGGAGCGCAGCCAGGTCATCTTCTCCTTGTAGGGCTCGATGCCGTTCATGGCCCGATAGGCCTCCAGGGAACGGCAGACGGCCACGTCCGCGTCCTTGGTGCGCAAGAGGTCGATGTTGTGCGGGCTTCCGCCGGTGGCGATGGCCACGGCCTTGATGCCCGGGATGTTGGCGTTCCACAGGGCCGACATGGCGATTCCCGTGGGGTAGTTCGATCCGCCCACGCCCGCCGTGCCCATGGTGATATGGCGGATTTCCGTGGGAGCCGCCGGCTTCGCGGCTTCCTTCTTGGGGGCGCAGGCCGCCAGCAGGACCAGGGCCGCCACCGCGAGCAGCGCGAATCCCTTCTTAAGATTCGTCATCTTCCTTCCTCCTAATCTACCGTCCGCGTGCGACGGATCTCGAACTATCTCCAGCCATCCACGATGGCTTTCTAACCGGACAGGCTCGGCGCGACGGACGAGCCGGCGCGCCGGGCAGGGCGAGGGCTCCCGGTACGGGTCGCCGCGCCGGGGCACTCAGGCCGCGATCGCCTTCCGCTCCTTCGCGGCGGGCAGGAACTTGACACCCGCGAGTCCAACCAGGGTCAGGCCGAGACCGAGCAAGTCGGACCGGAGCCCCGGGGCGATGAGCATCACGGCCGCGGCGCCGAAGACGATCCGGAGGGGCCACATCAAACGTTTGGTGAGGTATCCCTCGGCCGCCACGGCCAGGAGGGCGGTCCCCGCGAGTCCGGAGACGGCGGACCAGATGATCGCGAGCTTGGAGTCGGAGATCAGGAGCATCTCCGGGTTGTAGATGAAGAAGAACGGCACGATGAACCCGGCCAGGGCCAGGCGGAAGGCCGTCCAGCCCACCTTGTTGGGGGACGCTCCGGACATGCCCGCGCCGACATAGGCGGCCAGGGCCACCGGCGGGGTGATGGTGGACAGGCAGGCGAAGTAGAGCACGAAGAAGTGCGCCTGGAACGGGGGCACGCCCATCTTCGTAAGGATGGGAACCGCGATGGAGCCGGCGATAACGTAGCAGGCGCTGGTCGGCAGGCCCATGCCCAGGATGATGGACACCACCATGCACAGGAAGAGTGCGATGGGGAGTTGGCCGGCGGACAGCCGGACGATGTTGTCCGCCAGGATGATGCCGATCCCCGTCATGGACAGGACGGCGACCACGAACCCGGCGTTGGCCATGGCCACGCCGATGCTCAAGGAACTCCGGGCGGAATTGACCGCCACGTCCCGCAGCTCCTTGGCCCCGATCCGGGTCTCCTTGCGGATCCAGGATAGAAGGGCGGTTATCACCACCGTGTAGAAAGCCGCGTACAGCGGGGTCCTTCCCTCGAACAGCAGATAGATCAGCACGAAGATGGGGATGATCATCTGGCCGTAGCGCAGGATGGTATGCCAGACGTTGGGAAGCTCCTCCTTCGAAAGCCCGCGCAGGCCCATGGACCGGGCGCGAAGGTCAATCTGGAAAAAAACGCCCGCGAAGTACAACAGGGCCGGAATGATCGCCGCTCCGGCGATGGTCAGGTAGCGAACCCCCAAAAACTCCGCCATGATGAAGGCGACGGACCCCATAATGGGGGGCATGAACTGCCCGCCCGTGGAGGCGGCCGCCTCGATGGCCCCCGCGAAATACGGCTTGTACCCGACCTTCTTCATGAGGGGGATCGTGAAGGCCCCCGTGGTCGCCACGTTGGTCGCCGCGCTCCCGCTGATCATGCCGACCAGGGCGCTGGCCACCACGGACACTTTTGCGGGACCACCCGTCAGGCGGCCGCCGATGGCCAGGGCGATATCGTTGAACAGCTTGGACAGTCCGCTCTTGTCGAGCATCGCTCCGAGCACCACGAAGATGATCAGGTAGGTCGACGACACCCCGATGGGCATACCGAATATTCCCTGGCTCGTCAGGTACATCTGGTAGATGATGCGTTCTATTGAATGGCCTCGGTGAGAGAGCACTCCGGGTATGTACCGGCCGCCCCAGGCGTACAGAAGGAAGACGATACACAGGATAAAGAGCTGGGGCCCTACGGATCTTCGGCATGCCTCCAGGACCAGCAGGATCGCAAGGCCCCCCACGATGAGGTCCAGGGGCTCCGCCACTCCTCCGCGCTTCAGGAACGCGTCCCGTTGAATCAACGTGTATACCACCATGCCGAAGGACAGCAGGGCGAGGATGACGTCGAATACCGTCGGACGGTTCCTGGGAGCCTTACGGGTGGCAGGAAAATACAGGAACACCAGGACCAGAATGAATCCAACGTGGATCGCGCGATGCTTGATCACTTCCGGCATACCGAACCTGGACGTCCACATATGGTAGGTGATAAACACGATGGAAATCGCGAAGATCACATACTTCCAGAAACGGTCCACATTCCTCCGGTACCCTGATTCCCGGTCGACTTGCTGCAGGATCTTCTCTCCGTCCGGTGTCGTCGCGGAGTTCTCTGTGCTCGTTGCCGTCTTTTCCACACCACTCCCCTTGCCGGGTACACCCCCGGTATTGATGGGCTGCATGCTTGCAGGCTGGATATGAATATCGATAATACTAGTTCGATATCCTATATCCTATATTTAGTGTATCATGAGTATAGCATCCGTCAAGCCCAAAAGAAAGAAATGAACGAAGAATTGCGGCTTTTTCAAAACTCCCTGAGTTTTGAAAAAGCCTCTTTTAGCTCAAGTCTTGTAAAAGGAGCTCAAGGCGATTGAATGTCCGATCAAAGAAAGCGGTGAATGCGCAAAAACAACTCAACGGAAAACGAAAAGAGGGCGTTGAAGGGGGCCGAAACGGAGCGAAAGGCCGGCACCTCGCTAGGACTTGTTCCGGGAGAGAGCGGAAACCGCCCGACGTTCCCCGTTCAGAAGGTGGGAACTTACGGTTACGACGATGCGGTCCGGGTCCCGGGTACGGAGTATCTCAAGGATATCCAGATGCTCCCGGATCACCTCGTGAGTCACCGCGTCGTGCATGGTCTTGCGGCTTTCCGCGAAATATCGGATCCGATAGGATACCTCATGAACTCTGCGGAGCGTCTCCCGAAGATAGGCATTGGGGCAGTGTACATAGAGAAGCTCATGGAGCTTAATATCTGTTCTAATATAGAGTTCCGTGTTTGTTGGATCATCCCGCAGGGTAAGGATCTCCCGTTCGAGTTCTACGATTT
>JAAYUR010000453.1 GCA_012517645.1 Treponema sp. | reverse complement strand
GTGACCCTGACCCATCCCGGCGCGGGCGCTTTCGTGGGCGCCGCGTACACGGTGAGGGGAACGGTGACGGACGACGACGGCGTGGCCGCGGCCACGGTCCAGGTGAGCTACCACGACGGAAGCGCCTGGAGCGCCTGGGCTTCCGCCACGGTCACGGGGACCGGACGGGAAGTGTCCTTCACCTATGTCCTGCCGGTCGGCATCGGGGCGGACGGACCCAAGCAGGTGCGGGCACGGGCCAGCGATGACGCCGCCGCCAAACTGGGAGGCGATCCCTCGGTCTCGAATGTCTCCTCGGACGTATCCTTCACCCTTGACACCCTTCCTCCCGCGGCTTCCATAACGGCTCCCGCGGCAGCGTCGGCCCGCAGGGTCACCTTCACGGTCTCCGGGAAGGTGGTTGAACAAAACCTCGACACCCTGCGCCTGAGCCTTGACGGCGGGCCGCAGGTCGACGCGACGGCCGTGGGAGTCGGCGAGACCAAGACCTGGTCCTATGACCTGCCCGGCGCGGATTTCGACGCCCTCGCCGAAGGCCCCCACACGATCTCCGTGGAAGCGGTGGACCGGGTGGGCCGTAGCAACACGGTGCAGCGGGTGTTCTACAAGGACACCTCGGGACCGGCGATATCCTTCACCTCCATCGTGGAGGGCGGGAACACCATCGTAACAGAAACATCCCCGGTCCTGAGGGGCGCCTTCTCGGACGAGTACTCCGAAATCGCCGGCACCTTCGAGTACCGGATCGATTCCTCCCTTGATACGGACCCCTGGAACTCCACGGCGGTTACGGGAAGCGGCAAGTCCGTCACCTGGGCCGTACCTGTGGACGGACTGTCCGACGGCGCTCATACCATAGATATACGAGTCCTGGATGCGATCGGGAACCTCCGGACAAAGGAGGACATAGCCTTCCGTCTGGATCGGGCGCTTCCCGTGATAACCATCGACTTCCCCGTCTCCGGCGGAGTCTACGGGACCGTAGCGGCGGGTCCGGTGTTCACGCTCTCCGGGACAGCCCAGGATGCCAACCTCGTCTCGGTCCGGGCCAAGCTGGGCTCCGGGCCGGAGACGGATATCACCGGGGCCGTCGTGGGCGGTGCCAGCACCTGGAGCTATCCTGTGGCGAAGCCGGACTTCGACGCCCTGTCCGAGGGAGTAGGAGCGGTCACCGTCACGGCCTTGGACGCCGCGGGGCGTACGTCCCAGACCACATGGACCTTTACGAAGGACACCACGGCGCCGGATGCGGCCTTCAACAACCTGGATCTCGGCGGCACGACGGTCCTGATGGACAGCCAGCCCCGGGTCCAGGGAGGATTCACGGACACCTACGGGATCTCCTCCATGGAGAGCCGGGTGGAGCGCTACGACTACGCAAGTTCAACCTGGATCCTCGTCGAGGATTGGACCGGCTTGGGCGCCCCGGGCGGACAGCCCGTGGTATCCTGGTTCAAGGACTTCGGCCCTTCCGGCCTCAACCAGTCCGACGGTAGATACCGAATATCGGTTCGGGCATCCGACCGGGCGTCTCCGGACGCGAACATCCGCACGACCGCGGCGGTGGAATTCCGGATCGACCGGAATAACCCGACCCTGGCCCTGAATCCCGGAGGGCTGTTTCAGCGGACGGATTTCCAGATAAGCGGGACCGCTTCCGACTTGAACACGATAGCCGCCGTTAGGGCGAAGGTCGGGGACAGCGACTTTTCCTCCGGCACCGTGGCGACCGCGACAACCTCGAACGGGTACGCCTCCTGGACCCTGACGGTTCCCACCACAGGCTTGTCCGCCGGTACCTATACGGTATTCGTGGAGGCGGAGGACACCGCGGGAAGAAAAAGTCAGCTGACCCGGGAGTTCAGCTTCGACAGCACTCCGCCGGCCATCTCCGTCAGCGAACCCCCGAGCGGAAGCCGCGTCAACGGGCTTGTGACCGTACGGGGAACCTCCTCGGACGACAACGCGGTAGCCCTGGTCCAGTACAGGATCGGGAACGGCGCCAGCACCTGGCAGACCGCGGGACTTGGGGGAGGGCTCTACAGTTGGAGCTACACCTTCTCGAACATCAACACGTACGCCAACACGTCGGACGTGACGGAGGTCGATCCCCTCACCGGTCTTCCCTCGACGGGCACGAACGTCTGGGCTCTGCCCTTCCAGATCCGGGTCACGGATGTGGCGGGCAATTCAACCGAGGAGCTTTCCTATCGGCTGTTCGTGGATCCCGACATGGACTCGCCGGAGGTCACGGTCATCAGCCCGATGAACGACCAGATCGTAGGCGGCGAGGTCCGGGTTTCCGGCTATGCCTCCGACGATGACTGGGTCCGCAGCGTGGAAGTCCGGGTGGATCCGACGGGGACGGGTACTTCCTACGGGCCATGGCAGGCGGCGACCCTGGTCAACCAGGGAACCCAGGTCAACTGGTTCAAGAACATCAACACCGCCGGGGAACTGAATCCCGCGGCGGGGACTATCCGGGACGTCCGGATCCAGGTCCGGGCCTACGACTCCAAGGACTACGGGGTGACCCAGGGAATCGCCGGGGACACGGTCGAGCTGAACATCAAGTTCGACAGCGGGGTTCCGGTCATCCAGAATGTCCGGGTATTCCGGAACGGTTCGGAGGTCGAGTACGCGGCGGGCGTCCGGGCGGCGGGGGTCTTCTCGGTCCGGGCGAGCGTCCGGGACGAGGGCGGCATCGCCAGCATCAAGTGGCGCCGGGAAGGCCAGACGGTCTTCACGAACATCCTTTCCGATCCGGCCCTTGTGACACCTCCCGCGGAGAGAACGGCCGGAAGCTTCGAGGTCGGTCGGAAGTACCTGATCACCTCGATCGGTACGACGGACTTTACGGCCATCGGGGCCAGCAGTAATACCGTCGGGATCTCGTTCCAGGCTACCGGGGCGGGATCGGGCACGGGCACCGCGTACGAAGCTACCGGTCCTCTGGCGGATCCCGCCAACCAGTACTTCCAGTACGAGGTGGAGATCGAGATCGACTCCACGACGGTCAACGCGGGGCAGTACGCGGGCACCACTGGCTTCTCCTCCCTGGACCTCCAGGCCACGGACAACGCGACCCCCACGCCGTACCTGACCCAGGCCAGCCTGAACATCCAGATCGACAACTACTTCCCCTTCGGGGAGTACAGCTCCTCCGCGAGGGCCTCCACGGCGAATTACTACATCCAGGGCCGGGCTTGGGATTCCGGGACCGGATCGGGCAGCATCCAGGGCATCGACCGAGTGGTGGTCTACTTCTACAAGAACGGGGCATACATCGCCCCCGACGGAGGGGTTTTCAACGGGACCACCCGCACCCTCAAGGACATGACCGCGGGCGGAACCCTCCAGACCGTCGTCTTCCCGGCGGACGCGGCGTCGGGGATCGTGATCGACGGCAACGAGGTGACCTCGGACCTGGACGGCAGCGGATATATTGAAGGCTTCACCGACGACGGGATCTACAAGAACTGGTACGCCGTCTACGATACGAACCAGCTCGGAGACGGTCCCGTGGACGTCCACTTCGTCGTCATCGACCGTGCAGGAAACGCGACCCGGTACGTCCAAGGGATCTATATCCGGAACAACGCGCCCCGGATCAGCGGAGTCGTCATCGGCACGGACGTGGACGGAGACGGCACGGTCGGGGACATCGCCTCCGGGGAGAGCCGCCGGATCGCGGCGGCTTACGGGACGACGAACTTCACGGTCCGCAACGAGCGCCTGGCCTTCACGGTGGAGAACACCGGCGGAAACCTGCCGAACCGATATTCTATCGGGTACGTAACCGGGACGGCGTCCGTCGGCGCCGCCGCGCTGGTTTCGGGCGGCGTCTATACGATCGAGACCGCCGGAACCACCGACTGGACCCTCCTGGGCGCCCCGGACAACCTGGCGGGCACGACCTTCGTGGCCGTCGGCCCGGGTGCCGGATCCGGCACCGCGACGGGGTACACGGTCGTGCAGAAGAACTCCGCGCCCTACACCTCGGCCAGCCTGACCCTGGACGACTTCACGGGCATGCCCGACACGGCAGCGGCCAACGAGGCCCGGTTCGTGGTGAAGGTGTACGACACCACCGTGGCCGCGGGAACGGAGGCGGACCAGCTGGCCGACGCGGTAGTGATCGGCCTGAACATAGACAATGTGGACGAGCTTGCGCCCGGCATAACCGCGGCCCCCTTCGGCCGTAAATACACATCCCCGGCCAGCTTCTCCGACGCGGACAAGGCGCTGATAGACGTGGACGCCTACACGGAAAACCTCGTCACCACCGGCAGCGGGGCTTCCCTCGTCAAGCACGGGTACGCTCAGTACGCAGCCCATTCCGAGGACGGGGACGCGGATGTCAGCGGGAAGATCGTCTTCCTGGGCAAGGCTGTGGATAACCAGAGGATAGCCCGCATAACGGCCCGGATCCCCGGGTACAACGGGGGGGCCGCCTTCGACATCGCCCTCTGGGACGGGTCGGCCCTCTCCGCGGCGGGTCCGGGACGGACCCTGGCCGACGTGGCCGCCGGGACCTCCGACTGGGGTTTCGAGGCGGAGGCCGGAAGCCAGGCGGTGACGGAGACCTACGGTCACGTGCTCAACTGGAAGTTCGCCTGGAACTCCTCTGCCCTCTCCACCGTGACCGCCTCGAACGTCACCGTGACCTTCACGGCCTACGACGCGGGACCCTCGGGGGGCAACACCTCCACGGGGGATATCACGGTGGATGTGGTGCCGTATATAACGAAGATCTCCAACCCCGCGGGTCAGGGAGGTTTGTCCGATACGGTGATCCGGAGTTCCCGAGGGCGGTACAGCATCGAGTACCATGCCACGAACTTCTTCCGGGCCAGCGGGTTCAATCTCTCGGGGGCGGTAGCCCATGTAAGTTCAGTACCCATCGATACCCAACCCGGTACCACGAACCTCACCGTCGCAGCGACGACAAGCACAACAGTCGATATCCGGAAGAGCTTCAACCTTTCCGGTTATCTGACCCTCTTCGTAAACGGCATACCCAGCATCAACAATCTTAACGATCCGGACCGGTCATACCACTCGGAAGCTGTTGTCGGAGATCCGCGTTCGCTCTTGTGGACCGATGATCGGTATTTGACGAACTGGAGCCTAACCCAAGTCTTGCCTGCGGTCACCAATCAGACTTTCTATTATCCTTCCATGGTCATGAACGGAAACCAGCCCATTTTCAGCTACGCGAACGACAACGACGGGTATACCTATAGGACGACGAACGATACGACGACCACAAGAAAAGGGGGCCGATGGTTTGAGCGGCATACCGCCCTGGCCCAGTATCCCGGAGGCCGGTACTGGATTCTTTCCGTGGAAGATGCTTTTTCTGGAAACGATATGGGGTACTTGTACCTGAATCCGGACAACAATACCGCCACGGCGTTGGTGAACACCGATCCCTCTGCACCCGCGGCGAATACAAACTTCTTCGAGATCTTCGGCCTGGATTATACCAGCCGGCAGATGAACAGGATCCGGTATCCCAAGCTGATCGTCGAAGGACCGGACACGGCCGCCAACATTTATATCGCCTACTATGATTCCCACCCTTCTCACCGTGAGCTCTCCTTTGTTTCCTTCCGTTCGACAAGCGCGACCGCATCGAACCTCACCCAGCCAGCCAATGACTCCTCCCGGGCAGCCCAGGTCCAGGTCATCCCGAACACGGCCAACGCCAGCAGCGAGTATTTCGACATGGTCAAGATCGGGGCGAGCGAGATAGCGGTCGCCTATTTTGACGAGAGCTCCGGAGCCCTCAAGCTCCAGTACTCCGGGAACGCATGGAACGCGAACAACCAGAGCGGGGCCGGGACTTGGACGGAAATGACCGTAGATGACAGCGTGCTGACGGGGTCCCATGTATCCATAGCCGTCGGACAGCGCGGCGGTTTCACTTACCTTTATTTGGCGTACCACGACGCCGCGGAAACGGCCTTGAAGTTCGCGCAGATCGACTGGGCGACGAAGGCGATCACCAAGATCGTCGTCGACAACCGGTTCTCCGTGGGTACCCGGACCAACGTCTTCGTGATCGACGAACTGCCCTACGTCGCTTTCTATTCCGACTCCTACAGCGGGACCCGGAACTCCATACGTCTTGCGTATCCGGTGGCCGCGAACGGACGGACCGCCGCGGAAAACATCATCGAACCCGGCGCGGACGCAAGCGAAGAGTACACGGGAAACTGGGAAGTGGCGGCGGTTCCTGCCATGACCGTCCCCAAGGGAGGGATCGAGCAGTTCAACCGCACACAATTGAACGTCTACACGAATGGTACCGCGAATCTTCCCGTGGTCGCGTGGCTCGCGGACCGCATCGAGTACGCTAAACTTCAACCGCCGGCGCCGTGAGAAAGGATGAGGCTTTGAAAGGAAAAGAGCGTGTCTCTGCCTCACCCCGGTCGATTCGGAGATCCAGCCCCATCCTCTTCGGGTTACGGCGTCTCCGAATTCTCGACGCGTTCTCGGCCGTACTCCTACTTGCCGCGGCGGCAGCATTGTTGTCGGCTTGGCCCCGACCGGTCTTTTTGGTGGAAAAGGAATTCGTCCCGGCATGGGAACTCCTTCTCCAGAGGGCTTCCGGCGCGCCCCGGTGGCGGATCGTGGAGTTCGACTCCGAAAAGGATTTAGGTACCGGTCGGGTTCGCCGGGCCATTCTTGTCACGGCCGACAAGGACGGATTGGCGCCGCCGGGCGCGGACGGGGGTATCCCGCTTCCCGTCGTGCGGTGGAACCTGTCCCGTTCCCGATCCTTGGACGGAGCCCTGGCCCTTGCCGCGGACCCGTGGCTGGTCTTCCGCCGACACGGGACTCCGCCCTTGACCCGGGATCGTCTGGAGGCTCAAGGCGATGGGACGGGCAACCTTCTGCTGCCGGGAGGCGAGGCCGAAGCCCTGTGGGCATGGACGGCCCAGGAGCTCCAGATCAATCCGGGCGTCTTTTCCCGGGATCCCGGAAAATGGGTCGAGGGGATGAGGCTTCTACCCCGCAGCGGGCGGTTTCAGCCCGGGACCCAGACCTACAGATGGGAGGACGTTTGGCCGAGACTGTTCGGCGCCGAAACCGCTTGGGTCTATGCGCCCCTGAGCAGGATCCAGGCGTTCCCCGGAGATCGGACAAGCGCCCTTTCCGCGGATCCGTTCCCCATCCCGCAGGGGTGGAACGAGTTCGGACTGCAAGCCCGTGTCCTCTGGGCCGTCCCTCTCGGAATCGGGAAGTTAGACGGCAAGGCCGCAGGGGCGCTCGACTGGCTGCGAAAACCCGAGACGCAATCCCTGCTCGCCGAAATACTGAGGTGGGTGCCCGCCGTACCCGACGCGAAGCCGGCGACACCCTTGGCCCATACCGCGCAAAATGCCTGGATCGATAGTTCCTTCGTTTGGGAGGCTCAACGGTATGCGAACTCTGACTAGCTCCGCCCTCTCGGCCGTCTTAAAACGGGCGATCCAGGGCGCCGCATTTACGGCTCTCATCCTGGTCGGAACTTCGAAGATCTGGGCGAACGGAACGCCGGAGGATACTTGGCAGGAAACGACGGGAACCGCAGTGTGGCTGCGCGAATTCGACCTGACCGGATCGAAAACCGGGACTCATAATGTCGTTATCCGAGCCAGGGATTCCGCGGGAAACGAAGCCCTAGTGGGACCGTACAATATCCGCATCGACCCGTCCGTGGGACTGCCGACCGCGCGGGTCATCTATCCTGACAAAGGAGCCGTGCTTCGAAGGGATATTCACGTAATCGGCATCGCGGGAGGCCGGATCGGGGTCGAGAAGGTGGAGATCAAGGTCGACGGAGGCGATTTTATCCCCGCGGAGGGCTCCGAATACTGGAGTGGCACCCTGGACGCCGCCTCCATACCGGACGGCCGGCACACTCTGACCGCCCGTGCGTTCGACCCCAGGGGAACGGAGGGGCCTGCGACGACGGTCTCCTTCGTCTTGGATCGATCGCCCCCCTCGGTCCGTATCCGATCCCACGAGGCGGGAGCTCTCATCCGAGGAACCGTGGTCTTCGAGGGCACCGCGGATGACGCGAACGGCATAGCTCGGCTTTCGCTGAGCGTAGACGGGGGTGCGACCTTCCAGGATCTCGGCTTTCGGTCCTCCCGGGGCGAGACGGCGGTCAGCTTCTCCTTTCCGGTCCAGAGTTCCAAGCTTCCGGACGGCGCGGCGATCTATCAGGTCCGGGCCGTGGACGGAACCGGAGCCGCGGTGATCCATCCGGTCCTCTTTTTCGTGGATAATCAGCCCCCGGAGCTGGATATACTCTGGCCGGAAAAGGGGGTCGAGATCTCTCGTTCGTTCCGGGTCACCGGCACCATGAAGGATGTGGTGGGGGTGAAAAGCCTTTCCTGGGAGATCGGAAAGTCCGTCCAGGAAATCGAGATGAGACCCGGGGATCCTTTCTGGACGGCGGATATTCAGCTTCCTCCCGGCACGGGTCGGTCCGTGGATCTTCGGATCGTGGCGACCGATCGAAGCGGGAACCGCTCGGTGATCTCCCGAGGTTATGTGTACGATCTCGCATCCTCGGTTCCAAGGGTCAAGATCGCCTATCCCGGAGAGTCGGCGCTCGCGGCTCTCCCTCCGGACGGTGCGATCTACGGGTATGTGACGGGGGGCTCCGGCGTTGAGTCCGTACAAGTCGAAGGCGGCAAGGAATATCCCGCGAAGCCGGGGTTCCGCATCCCCGCCGCGGATATCGGTCCAGGACGGACCGAGCTTCGTCTCCGTGCCCGGGGGGCGGACGGCATCCCGGGTGAAGAGCTCCGGGTTCGGGTGGCGCGCCCGTATCCGCCCTCGGGTATGGTCATGCCTCCTCCTCCGGCGCCTTCCCTGATCTCCGTACGCAGCCCCGAGCCCTACTCCTACCTCAAGGGCGATTTTGATCTTGCGGGAACCGTGGAAGCCTTCCCCGGCACCCGCTTGGAGTATCGATCGGGTCCCGAGGAACCCTGGCAGGAAATACCCCTGGGATCCGGAGGGGCGTTCTCCGTCAACGTGACGCCGGGAGCCCTGCCCGACGGGCCGATGCATCTGGAGCTTAGAACCCTGGTCGACGGAATGGCGGCCTCCCCCGTCTATCACCCCCTCAATCGCCATACCGCCGTTCCGGAAGTGCGCATCTATTCCCCCCGGTCGGGGGAGGTCGTAAACGGGAGCGTCACCGTTTCCGGGGAGGTCTTCTCGAAGGCTCCGATCTCTGAAGTCTCCTATACCCTGGACGGGAAGAGCTACAACCAACTGAAGACGGTTCCGCTCCCCGCGGGCGCTGCCTATTCCGTCGTGGTGGACTTTACCGCTTTGCAGAAAGCGGGAGGCGTGGTCGGTGTCCGGGCCGTGGATGCGGCGGGTAATGTCGGAACCGCGACGAGCGGGGCCGCGGTGGATGCCATGAGAGACCTGCCCTTCGTTCAGTTGAACCTTCCCCGTGATCAAGAGGTCATAACCGGGGATTTCAGCGTCTCCGGCATGGCGTTCGACGATGACGGCGTCGCCGCCGTATACTGGCGAATAGGATCCGGCGCTTACTCGCGGTTGGAGATGGAGCAGAGCTTCCGGATCGAGGTTCCCTTGTCGGCTGTCCGGGACGGCGAGCAGAAAATCGAAGTCTACGCGGAGGATGTCTACGGTCGGGTGGGTCCGCCTTCTTCGGCTGTCATCCGTGTCAGCACGAGCTCTCCGACGGTGGCGGTGACGGCTCCCCCGATCAAGGTGTTCAATCGCGGGTTGACCGTCCTGAGGGGCACCGCCCGGGACCCAAACGGCATTGCCTGGGTTCGAGTCTCATTGGACAACGGCACCACCTTCCAGACCGCGGAGGGGACGGATTCCTGGAGCCTTTCGCTCAACACCAATGCCTACAAGGACGGCGTGTACTCGGTCCTCGTTATAGCCTCGGACTCCTTCGGCGTAGAATCCAGGGTGTCCTCCTTGTTGACCATCGACAACACCCCTCCGGTGATTTCGCTGGGGGAACCCTCGGACGGAAGGATAACCGAGGCGAAGCTCCGCGTATCGGGACAGTTGAGCGACAATACGGGAGTTGAAACCCTGGCCTTCGAACTGTCTGCCCTGTCGGGAACCCCGAAACCCCTTCGCTTTGAAGTCGAGCCCCGTCTGGTCGTACTGGATTCCTTGGACATCTCCTCTCTGCCCAACGGAACGTACAATCTACGCATGATCGCCAAAGACGCGGCCGGCAATACCTCGGTATTGAACTTGGTACGCTCTGCTCGGGCAGCCGCCTCCGTGGCGCGTGAGATACCTACTCCATCACGGTAGGAGGTAGCAGGCAATGCATCCTCGGCCTTGGCGTG
>JAAYUR010000092.1 GCA_012517645.1 Treponema sp. | reverse complement strand
GACCTGGCCCAGCTGGAAGAGATGGGCTGCCTGGTCCGCACCCGGGGCGGGGCCCAGATCGCGGAAGACACCCGGGTCCTGAAGACCATCGACATGCGGCTCAAGGAGCGCATGGACGTGAAGGAGGCCATCGCCCGGAAGGCCCGGGAGCTGGTCCGGGACGGGGAGACGATCTACCTGGACGCCGGGAGCACCTGCCTCCTCCTTGCCAAGGAGCTCACGGAGATGAACCTCCGGGTGGTCACCAACTCCATCGACGTCATGGCTGTCCTGGGTCCCTCTCCCGGAATTTCCCTGATCAGCCTGGGCGGCTCCTATAGAAGGGAGGCCGGATCCTTCGTCGGGCCCATGGCCATCGAGGCACTCCGGACTCTGCAGATCGAGACCTGCTTCCTGGGCACCACGGGCTTCTCGAGCCGCGGGGCCTTCTCGTCCCAGAACCTGATCGAATCCCAGCTGAAGCAGAAGGTCCTGGAGTCCTCGGAGCGCAGGATCGTCCTGGCGGATTCGGGCAAGTACGGCCGCCAGGCCTTCTCGGTCTTCGCCCGGGCCGGGGACGTGGACATCCTGGTCACCGACCCGGAGTTCCGGAGCCTCAAAGAGTTCAACGAATTCGGCATAGAGGTAATCATCGCCACAGGGAGGAGCGAATGAAGGGGAACTGCGTCGTAGCACAGAGCGGGGGTCCCACGGCGGTCATCAATTCCAGCGCCTGCGGGGTCATTCAGGAGGCCCTGAACAGCCCGGACATCACGGGGGTGTACGCCGCCCACAACGGCATCCTGGGCATCCTTTCCGAAGCCCTCTTCGACCTGGGCAAGGAGGACCCCGCGGATATCGAGGGCTTGAAGACCACGCCCTCCGCGGCCCTGGGCTCCTGCCGGTACAAGGTGAAGACCGAGGAAGACTACGCCAAGATCCTTTCGGTCTTCAAGAAGTTCGGGGTCCGCTACTTCTTTTACATCGGGGGCAACGACTCCATGGACACCGCGGACAAGGTGAACCGGCTGGCCCGGCGGGAGGGCTACGAGTTCCGCGCCATGGGGGTGCCCAAGACCATCGACAACGACCTGGCCTTCACGGACCACTGCCCCGGCTACGGCAGCGTGATCAAGTACCTGGCGACCATGGTCATGGAGGCGGGGAGGGACACCGAGGCCCTCTACACCGCGGACACGGTGAATGTGATCGAGGCCATGGGCCGGAACGCCGGCTGGATCGCCGCGGGCACGGCCCTGGCCAAGCGGAGCGAGGAGGACGCACCCCACATCATCCTTCTTCCGGAGGTCCCCTTCGATCCCGAGGCCTTCAAGGACCGGGTGAACCACTACCTCAAGACGATCAAGCGCTGCGTCATCGTCGTGTCCGAGGGGACCAAGAACCCCGACGGCACCTACATATCCGAGCAGAAGGGACAGTTCGCCACGGACGCCTTCGGACATGTCCAGCTGGGCGGGGCGGCCAACTACATCAAGGCCCTGGTGGAATCCGAGGTCAAGGTGAAAGCCCGCTTCGCCATCCCCTCCACCATCCAGCGCGCGGGGGCCCACTTCGCCAGCCTCACGGATTCCCAAGAAGCCTACGAGACGGGACGCCAGGCGGTCCGCCTGGCGGTAGCCGGGGAGAGCGGCAAGATGGTCACCCTGGTCCGGGAGTCCGACGAGCCCTACCGATGGACCACGGGCCTGGCGGACCTGTCCCAGGTGGCCAACGGGGAGAAGTACTTCCCCAAGGAGTGGATCGGGCCGGACGGCTACTCCGTCACCGAAGCCTTCCTGCGCTACGCCCGGCCCCTGATCCGGGGGGAGGTTCCCGTGCCCGTCGAGGGCGGCCTGCCCCGGTACATCCGGTTCCAGAAGCACTTCGTGAAAAGCGCCTGAGACGCGGCGGATCCGGACGGGGGATCCCGACACGGACCCGGCCGGGCCGAATCCATGCGGACGGAGAAACGAACAGCCCGCCGATGCCCCGCAACGGCGGATACCCGAGAACGAGGAGGCAGCGATGACATACCTGGATGAAATGTTTTCCCTGGAAGGCAAGACCGTGGCCATCACCGGGGGCGGCGGCGTCATCGCCGGCGCCATGTCCGAGGCCTTCCTTCGGGCGGGCGGCAAGGTAGCCCTCTGGGACATCAAGCTCGAGTTCGCCGAGGCGGCCCGTCGGAGACTCTCCGCCCTGCCCGGCCTTTCGGACGCCGCGGACCGCATCCTCCCTGTGGAGGTGGACGCCCTCTCGGAACCCTCGGTGCGCACGGCCCTGGAGGCCACCGCCGCCGGGCTCGGGGGACCCCACGTCCTGGTGAACGCCGCGGGGGGAAACAAGGGCAAGTCCGCCTTCCTGGAGATCGACGTGCCCCTCTTCGAGGACATCCTCCGCCTTAACCTCGTGGCCGGCCTCGTGGTTCCGACCAAGGTCACGGCGGCCTACTGGATCGAGAAGGGCATCAAGGGGAACATCATCAACATGGCCTCCATGGGCTCCTACATCCCCCTGTCCGGCGTCTGGGCCTACGACGCCGCCAAGGCGGGGGTCATGAACCTGACCATGGCCTGCGCCAAGGAGTTCGCCCCGAACGGGATCCGGGTCAATGCCATCGCCCCGGGTTTCTTCCTGGGCAACCAGAACCGGGCCCTCCTGGTGGACGAGAAGACCGGGGACCTCACCCCCCGGGGCAAGGACGTCATCGCCCACACCCCCTTCGGCCGCTTCGGGGACGTGTCGGAAATCGCGGGGATCAGCCTGTACCTGGCCTCCGACAAGGCCGCAGGCTTCGTGACCGGGATCACCGTGCCCGTGGACGGCGGCTACCTGGTCCAGAACATCTAGCATGAACACCTTCATCCACGAGGATTTCCTCCTTGAGGGGAAGAACGCGCGGACCCTCTACCATGGATATGCCGAGGGCATGCCGATCTTCGACTATCACTGCCACGTGCCCCCGGCCCAGATCGCGGAGAACACCCGCTTCGAGAACCTCACCCGGGTATGGCTGGGCGGGGACCACTACAAGTGGCGGGCCATGAGGACCGCGGGAGTCCCGGAGCGCCTGATCACCGGGGACGCCCCGGACCGGGAGAAGTTCCGGGCCTGGGCCCGGACCGTTCCCAAGACCCTGGGCAACCCCCTCTACCACTGGACCCACCTGGAGCTCAAGCGGGTCTTCGGGATCGACGAGCTCTTGGATGAAAACTCCGCCGACCGGATCTACGACCGTTGCGCCGACCTTCTGGCCCGGGAGGACTACCGGGTCCGGGGACTCATCCGGCGCTTCGGCGTAGCGGGGATCTGCACCACCGACGACCCGACGGACGGGCTGGAGCACCATTCCGCGATCGCCGCGGACAAGTCCTTCCCCGTGAAGGTCCTGCCCGCCTTCCGGCCCGACAAGGCCCACGCCCTGGAGAACCCCGAACGCTGGAACGCCTGGATCGCCGCCCTTGAATCCTCCTCCGGCATCCCGGTCCGGGACTACCCTTCCCTGGTCGAAGCCCTCAAGACCCGGCACGACTTCTTCCACGCCCGGGGCTGTCGGATCTCGGACCACGGACTGCAGTTCGTTCCCGCTCCCTGCGCGTACCCCGCGGACCTGGACCGGATCCTCCGGGACACGAAGGCCGGACGCCGGCCTTCGGACGCCGAGGTCCTGGCCTTCCGGGGCGCCCTGCTCACGGACCTGGGGCGCATGGACGCCGAGGCCGGCTGGACCATGCAGCTCCACGTGGGGGCCCTGCGGAACGTCAACCTCCGGATGTTCGCCGCCCTGGGGCCCGACACGGGCTACGACGTCATCGGCGACTGGCCCCAGGCGGAGGGGCTGGCCCGGCTCCTCTCCGACCTGGACCGGGACGAACGCCTTCCCAAGACCATACTCTATGTCCTGAACCCCCGGGACAACGAGGTCCTGGCCGCCATGGCCGGGGCCTTCCAGGACGGCCGAACCGCCGGAAAGATCCAGTTCGGCTCGGGCTGGTGGTTCAACGACCAGAAGGACGGCATGGAGCGGCAGATGACCGCCCTTTCCAGCATGGGACTCCTGTCGACCTTCGTGGGGATGCTCACGGATTCCCG
>JAAYUR010000324.1 GCA_012517645.1 Treponema sp. | reverse complement strand
GGGAATGGATTCCTCATATAAAGGCGGCGAGGCGGTTGAAAAGCGGGGAACGTCCTATTCGGGACCGGTCCTGTTCTACACCGACGAAGTGATCGATCATTTCACCCATCCGCGCAACGTGGGGGAGCTCTCCCCGGAGGAGACCGACGGCTTCGCCCGGATCGGGGATCCCGCCTGCGGGGACGAGATGAAGCTCTGGATCTCAGTCCGGGAGGGGCGGATCGCCCGGATCGCCTTCAAGTCCTACGGATGCCCCGGGGCCATCTCCACCAGCAGCATGGCCACCGAGCTTGCCCGGGGAAAGACCCTGGCGGAAGCCAAGGCCCTCACGGACGATGACGTCGTGAACGCCTTGAGGGGCCTGCCTGCGAACAAGCGGCACTGCTCCCTGCTGGGAATCCGGGCCCTCCACGCGGCCGTCGAGGACTACGAGTCCCGGAGCCTTTAGACCCGTAAAAAGTCCACGGCGGACCAGTCGATCTTGCCGTCCCCATCCACAAGGTCCGCGTCCGCGTGGACGTACTCGACCTTTCCGATGAACATCTCGTGGGATCCCGTCCGGATCGAGTCCGTCACGGTGCACTCGATGGAGACCGGGCAGTCCAGGAGGACCGGGGCCCTCACCTTGACACCCTCACCCAGGCGCAGTCCCAGGGCGGCCAGCTTGTCCCCGTCCCGGCCGGACCGGCTTCCGAGGTACTGCCAGGCTTCCCGCAGGGATTCCGGTACGAGGTTGGCCACGAAGACCCCGGTCTCCTTGATGATGCCGTAGGAGAACCGGGAAGGCACGATCCCCACCATGACCATGGGCGGGTCGAAACTGCAGTTGCAGGCGTACACCACGGCCAGGGCGTTGTTCCGGCCGTCCCTTCCCCGGCAGGATACCAGCACCGGAGGGCGGGGGTTCAGGATGGATCGAAAGGCCGCGCTTTTCTTGTCCGTCATGGTCATTCTCCGGGGGCGGCGCGGCGTGTCCGTCCGCGCCATGATATGGATCCGCATTCTACCTGGGATTCAGCCTGTTGTTGGAGTCCCTCGACCCGCGGCGGCGAGTCCGCGGATTTCCGGAATCCCCTTCAGGATAGGCCCGCCGCGGTACTCAAGTCCGTTCCCTCGGGCACGGTCCGAATCTTGATTCCCGCGGCGGCTAGGGCGGCCGCCGCCTTGGGCCCCACCTCCGGAGCCGCCACGGTCCGGACCCCCGACTCCGCCAGGAAGGAGGCCGCCCCGGTGCCCGCCCCGTGCTCGGCTCCAGCCCCCTGGTTCGGCACGACCGAAAGGCTCCCGTCCTCGGAATCGTGGATCGCGAAACTCTTCGCCCTTCCGAACACCTTGCCCACGGTCTTGCCGTCGTCCGTCGGAATCGCGGTCTTCATGATGCTCGTTCCTCCTTGTGTTCCGCCGAAGCGGGATGGCCGGAATCCGCCGCCTCCAGGGCAGTCCGCACGGCCTTCAGGGCGTTCCGGAGCGGCGCCATCGCCTCGGATTCGACGTCCAGCCAGGTTCCGCCCCGCTCCTCCGCGGATCGGAGGTCGGGGTCGAAGGGGATCTCGCCGGCCAGGGGTATCCCCAGGGATTCCGGCAGGTCCCGAGCGAGGCGGTCGGCCTCCGGATCCAGGCCGGTCTTGTTCAACAGGGCTATCTGGCGCCTGCCCATGGAGGCGGTCAGCTCCATGAGCCGCCGGGCGTCCCGGATGCCCGAGGCTCCCGCCTCGACCACCGCCACCACCAGGTCCGCCCCGGTCAGGGAGGCGATGACCGGGCATCCGATGCCCGGGGGGCTGTCCACGACGATGAGGGT
>JAAYUR010000392.1 GCA_012517645.1 Treponema sp. | reverse complement strand
TGTATGCCCACAAGACCACCCTCGGGTGGGCGACTCTTGTGGATGCGCTTCGGCGTGCCGGATATGAAGTTGCCGAAGCCTGGCCTCTTACTACCGAAACAAAAGCCCGAGTGGCTCATCAAGGAGACGCAGCCCTTGCATCGAGCATTTTTCTCGTGGCCCGGCGTCGTGAAGCACCTGAGACAGGCTCGTATGAGGATGAAGTCCGTCAAGACCTGGAGAAGATCGTTCGTGAGCGCGTTGATTCCCTCTGGAAAATGGGCATCACCGGTGCGGACCTGGTCATTGCCGCGGTTGGCGCAGGCTTGCGCGCCTTCACACGCTTCTCGCGCGTGGAGTACGCCAACGGCGAGGAGGTCCCGGCCGAGAAATTCCTGGCCGAGGTGGAAGGGGTCGTGCTGGAGACGCTTCTTGAGAAGATCTTCGGGGTAACCGGAAGCGGCGTTGCCGCAGTGGACGGGCCGAGTCGGTTCTACGTACTCTGGCGCTACGCTTACAAGGCGGCCGAGATGGACGCGGGCGAGGCCATCGTCTTTACCTACGGCCAGAATGTGGAATTGGATGGCCAGAACGGCCTTTCGTCCGGAAGCCGCGCGCTGGTCGAAAAGAAGAAGGGCAAGTACCGACTGCTGGACTTTTCCGAACGGGGGGACGACGAGAAATTGGGTATGCCCAAGGATGACGGCAAGTCGGCCCCGCTGATTGACATCCTGCACCGCATCCTGTGGCTTTTGGAAAACGAGCCCAGGAAGCTCAATGACTTCCTCGACGAGGCAAGGCCGGATCGGGAGCGGTTGCGACTTGTAGCCCAGACCCTGGCCGGAACGGCGCTTTCCGGCAGGAAGGACGACGGACCGGAACATACACTGGCGACCACGCCGGCGGAAGCTACCGCGCTCAACAAACTCGTCGCCAACTGGCGGGCGCTGATCGACCAACGGCTGGCCGCAAGGGAAGGAACCCTATTTGAACTCATTCGAAATTCGGAGGCCAAAAAGTGAGCACACATGCACTTCGTCCCTGGACCGACCTGGTCAAGCTCCATCCCGACGTGGAAGCGGGTGCGCTGACCGAGGCGGTGTTCGCCATCGATCTCGGAGCCATCGCCGCAGGTGACCCCAACGTGCCCGTAGTCAATAGGGACCCGGAAGCCTTCTTTCGGGCAACCTACCTCACGGCCGATCTGCGAAAACTCCTGGACGAAGTGCTGGCATCCCTTTCCGGCAAGTCCGGCTACAACCGGGTGTTGAAACTTCGGGTGCCCTTCGGCGGGGGGAAGTCGCACACTCTGGCGGCGCTGTTCCATGCCGCACGAAAGCGCGAGGCGCTGGACGGCATCCCGGAGGCTAAGGAATTCGCCCGGCCCGGCAATGTGGCCGTGGCCGTTTTCGACGGCGAGAAATTCGATGCCCGTAACGGCAAGACGCTGGAAGACGGACGCACGATCCAGACCATGTGGGGCTGGATCGCCTGGCAGATCGACCCCGAGAAGGCCTTCCCCCTGGTGGCCGATCACGACAAGGACCGCGTCGCCCCGGGAGGAGATGTGATCCGCGACCTGCTCACCAAGGGGGCAAGCGGTCGGCCGGTTCTCATCCTCCTCGATGAGGTGCTCAAATACATGGAGCGCTCCGCTGCGGTCAGTGTCCTTGATTCGACGCTCCAGCGACAAGCCAAGGATTTCTTCCAGAACCTGACCGTCGAGGTGGCCGGCAGCGAGAAGGCCGCGCTCGTCTATTCCCTCACCTGGAGCGCCCGGGAAGCTTTGGGAAATGTCGGACTGCTTGCCGAGATCGACAAGCTCGCCTCAAGGGTGGACCAACTCAGAGAGCCTGTCTCAGGGGACGAGGTCCTGCCGATCCTTCAGCGGCGTCTTCTTGGCGGCGCTCCCGATCCTTCCTCCGCCACCGAAGTGTCCACGGCATATCAGGACGTCGTGACCGGCATGCAGCGGGCTCACGCAGAGACAGCATCGGAGCGCCAGCAGGCAGAGGAGGAAGGCCGCCTTCTGCGTGATCGGATGCGGGCCGCGTATCCGTTCCATCCCGCGCTCATCGACATCATGAGGGAACGCTGGACTGCAGTGGATGCCTTTCAGCGGACCCGAGGCGCGCTGCGGTTCCTTGCCTCCTGCATGCACTATCTGAAGAAGAACGGCGGGGCCAAAGCGCTTCTTGGACCCGGAGACATACCCGTGAAGGACGTGGATGTCCGGGTAAAGATGCTCAAAGAGCTGGGAGTCCAGAACGATTATGATCCGGTCATCACGGCGGATATCGACGGCCCAAACGCCCGGGCAAGGCGCATCGACGAGCGGATGGCGCGCGAGACCCCTGCGCTTGCCAGCGTGAAGCCGGCTACGCGCATCGCCACGGCCATCCTTCTGTACTCGTTTGGGGGGCTCCGGCGTGAGGGTTCAGGGAGTGACGAAACGCTGCCGCCCGGCGTTACGGAAAACGAACTCCTTGCGGCCTGCGTCGGTCCCGACCTGGACAACATTACGGCAACCGCCGTTTTATCCGAGCTTCGCAACACATGCTTATATCTGCATTATGATGGCGTCCGCTACTGCTTCAAGAAGGACCCGAATGTCACCAAACTGATCGAGGACGCGGAGCAGACCGTTGCCCGCGAGGATTCCCAGGTACGCGGGCAGGGGCCGGTTCGAAACCGAATTAAAGAGATGTTGGATGAACGACTCGCCGGTCATCACACGGCCATCGTATGGCCGGCAAAGAGCCAGGACATCCCCGACGAGGACCCGCGTTTCCTCGTCGCCTACCTGCCCCTCGAATTCGCCGCTGAGGGAAAGTCGGAGCAGGAACGTCAGGCCAGGGAGTACCTCACCAAGTACGGAGATCGTCCCCGGCGCTTCCGGAACGGTCTCGGATTGGCGATCCCAGAGAAGAAGCAGATCGAGGCTTTGCGGCGTGCCGTCCGCTATCTCTTGGCCATCGACCGCGTGGAAGCCAAGAAGCAGCAGCTCCGCCTAACCAAGGATCAGCTTGACCAACTCCGGGAGAGAAAACGCACCGAACAGGCTGCTGCCGAGTCGTGTTTTCGGGAGCTTTACACGGCCGTGTGGTTGCCTCAGGTTCAGGACGGCGAACTGGAGATCGAAAAGGTGGAACGGGGCGGACGTCCGCTTCAGGCAACCGGCGTCCACGAGCGCATTATGGAACTGCTCACCAGCGTGGGTACGCCGCGGATTCACGGATCGGTGACCCCGCGGAAAATTGCCGAGCGAGTGCGGCTCGGCGAATCCGTAAGCGAGGGAGAGCCCCCGCTCATGGGCATCAAGGCATCCGATGTGCTTGAGTCGTTTTTCCGGGATATTGCGCCGCCCCGACTGGAATCTGCATCTGTGCTGCGCAAGGGAATCGCTCGTGGTGTATCGGAAAGCGTCTTCGCCTATGCGAGCGGAGGCAGTCCCATTCTTGGTCCTGATGGAAAGTACCAGGTAAATCGCGACAAGGTGATTCTCGGCCGCTCTATTGCCGATGACGAAGTCGATTTCGATTCCGGCTTCCTCATGATGCCGGCAGCGATCCCGGAAGCCCCGGCGGCCCAACCCGCAGGCGCTTTCCCCGTCGATACAGACGCAGTTCCTCCACCGAGCGTCCAAGAAGGCCCGGCCGGAATTGGTGTGGGAACCGGCACTGGGCCAGTCACGACGGGCACGGATGTTTCCGGTCGAAGGAAACGGATCGCAATGACATTCGAAGCCACCCGAGAACAGGTCTTCAAGGCATTCCCGGCCATCGCGAACCTGGCCGATAAATCCGACGGAGCCAGGGTGCGAATCCGCGTCGAGGGCTCCTCGGCTGCAGGCTTCGATCCATCCTGGCTGCGCAATGCCGTGGACGAACCGCTCGACGAGGCGGATATCGAAAGGACAGCGGAGGAATGAAGCAAGTGAACATTAAGGACATGAAGGACTTGTGGCCATAATGAACGTGCCATCGGCGGATCACTTGAAGAT
>JAAYUR010000445.1 GCA_012517645.1 Treponema sp. | reverse complement strand
CCGGTCTCCGCGGAAAGGGTTTCCGCGATGGATGGAATCCCGGCTCCGGGCCGTACGGAAACCACTAAATCCCGGGAATATACGGGCCGGGAATCGGGACGGAGTAACTCCGGATGGAACAATACCCGGACTCGATAGACCCCGGCTTCATCCATGCGGACATAGCGGCGGAGATCCTCCACGAAGGAATACTCTTCCCCGGGCTGGAGGGCTATCTCTCGGTAATAGACCGGGCTGCCGGAGGCGACGGTGCGCTTGTACGTGTCGCTTGCATCCAGCGTGCGGTTGGACGGGGTGCGGGCTTCGAAGGCCAGGGAAAACATCCGCCCCTCCGCCAGCTTGAATCGATACGGAGCCGCGGATGGATTGGAGATCGTGATCTTCAGGAAGATCTCGGAATCGGTATAGTAAATGCGCTTATCGAAAAAGCGGAGCTCGATTTCCGGCTGTGCGAAGGAGAGGCGGGCGGCCAGGACCGTCAGCGTCAGGACCAGCATCGTGCGCGGAAGCTTCACCGGGTACGCTCCTTGTACGTTCCTATCGTATTGTATATCATGGCCTCCCGTCCAGGATCCGAAGGACCGTCGCCGGACGGACCGCGGACCCGGCAGGGTGTCGAAAACGGCCGCGGAGCCTGTTTCGGCACTACAGTACTGTCGCAATCGCGCAGATAACCGCAAGGTTCTCGAGCGATTGCATAGCGGGTTGGGGAAACAATTCGAGTATTTCACCAACCTTCCAGATCTCCCGTATGATTCTCGGAAACCTTGCATGAAATCATTATACCTGCTGGATGTACTCGCCCGCCTAGAATCCTCGGTTCCCGTTCGGGAATTCCTTTCCAGCCTGGCGGACGCTCGCTTCCCCGTCGACTGCGGGGGCCTGGAGGGCGCCTATCCTGCCCTGCTAGCGGCTCTCTGCCGCGAGCGGCTCGGGCTGCCCCTCCTGGTGATCCTTCCAACGGACCTGGAGGCGGAGGCCTTCGCCCGGGACCTCGAGCTGGCGGGGGTGGAGGCGGAAACCTTCCCCTGGTGGGGAACCGCCGCGTACCGACCCGTCTCTACCCGCGCTCCGGTCTTCGGGGAGCGGAGCGCCGCCCTGGCCCGGGCCCTGGGCCGCGGGGACGGCTTCCCCAATGGGATTCCCGGCGAGTCCGTCGTGGTCGTGGCGAGCCAGCGAGCGGCCCTTACCCCGGTTCCCCCTCCGGACTACTTCGGGAGTCTCCTTTTCGCCCTCGAGCGGGGACAGAGCTTCGATCCGGAAGCGGTCACGGAGCGTCTGTCCGCCTACGGGTACCTCCGGGTTCCCAGGGTTTCCCTCCCCGGGGAGTTCGCGCTTCGGGGCGAGGTCCTGGACGTCTTCCTGCCCGGGGACGAGGAGGCCTGGCGGGTGGTCTTCGAGTTCGACGAGGTCGAGGAAATCCGGCGCTTCGATCCCGCGGACCAGAGCTCCCGGACCTCCCGGGAGGAGCGCGTGGTGCTCCGCCCGGTCAAGGAGGTGGTCTGGGACGAGGAACGGAGGGCCGCGCTGGTCCGGCGGCTCTCCGGGCTGCGAGACTACGGCCCCGAGAAGGCCCGCCTCCTAGGCTCGGCCCTCAAGGACTTCGGGGAGGTCCAGGGGGAAGAGCTCCTCTTCCCTCTGGCCTTCGACCGACCTTCCTCTCTCTTTGACTATCTCCCCGAGAACGCGGTCGTATTCTTGGCGGAACGGGAGCGTCTTTCCGGCCAGGCCGAGGCGATCTCCCGGGAGTTCGCGGGACTGTACCGAAAGGCGTCCCTCGAGGGCCCGGTCCCCCCTCCGGAAACCCAACTGGTCGACTTCGAGCGCGCCGTGGCGGAGCTGCCCCGGGTCGTACGAACCTGGAGCCTGGCGGACTCCTCCGCCGAGGGGCGGCTTGGCTTCGCCTCCGAACCGTCCCGTTCCTTTTTCGGGAACATCACCTACTTCAAGGAGGAGCTGGGGACCCTGACCCGCAGCGGGTACGACGTCCGGATCTTCGCGGAGACGGACGTCCAGGCGGAGCGGATCCGCCTCATGCTCAAGGACTATCCCGTCCGGGTCGAGCCCGCGGGCCTTTCCGCGGGATTCTCCGTCCCGGAGCTCCGGCTTCTGCTGATCCAGGAAAACGAGATCTTCGGCCGGCGGAAGCGAGCTCCCAAATCCCTCAAGACCGCCCGCTCCAGGATCATCGACACCTTCATCGAACTGGCCCCCGGGGATTTCGTGGTGCACGTGAACTACGGGATCGGCCGCTTCGTATCCATCGAACGAATGCGGGTCCTGGGCAACGATCGGGACTACGTGAAGATCGAGTACGCCGAGGGCGAGACGGTATTCGTGCCCATCGAGCAGGCCAATCTCGTCCAGAGGTACATCGGGAACGAGGGAGAGGAACCCCGGCTCGACCGTCTGGGATCCAAGAGCTGGGAAAACCGGAAGAACAGGGTTCGAAAGTCCGTGGAGGATCTGGCGGAGCGCCTGATCCGGATCTACTCCCGGCGCAGGACGGCTCGGGGCTTCGCGTTTCCCCCGGACGGGGAGTGGCAGACCGCCTTCGAGGCCGCCTTCCCGTACGAGGAGACCGAGGACCAGCTCCGCTGTATCGCCGAGGTCAAGGAGGACATGGAATCCGACAAACCCATGGACCGCCTGATCTGCGGGGACGTAGGCTACGGCAAGACCGAGATAGCACTGAGGGCGGCGTTCAAGGCGGTGATGGGGGGCAAGCAGGTCGCCTTTCTGGCGCCTACGACCATCCTTGCGGAACAACACTACGAGACCATGGCGGAGAGGTTCTCCGACTTCCCGGTCCGCATCGCCATGCTTTCTCGGCTGGTGGACAGGAAAGACCAGCGCAGGATCGTGGAAGAGGCGAGGACGGGGGCCGTGGACATCCTGGTCGGAACCCATCGTATCCTCCAGAAGGACATCGCCTTCAAGGAGCTCGGGCTCCTGATCGTGGACGAGGAACAGCGGTTCGGGGTGAAGGACAAGGAACGCCTCAAGGAGATCAAGGCCTCCGTGGACTGCCTTACCCTGACGGCGACTCCCATCCCGAGGACTCTGCACATGTCGCTGCTCAAGATCCGGGACATGTCCGTCCTTACGACGCCTCCGTCCAACCGCCACCCGATCCGGACCTTCGTGGATGAGTACGACGACCAGAAGATCGCGCAGGCGATCCGCAGGGAGGTGGAGAGGGAGGGCCAGGTCTTCTTCCTGCACAACCGGATAGAGAGCCTGGAGGACGTGCGCGTCCGGCTGGCCTCCCTGGTTCCGGAAGTGATGGTGGAAACGGCCCACGGCCAGATGGACGGACGGGAACTCGAGGACGTGATGCACCGGTTCATCCACGGCGGCTTCCACGTCCTGGTATCCACGACCATCATCGAGAACGGGATCGACATCCCCAACGTCAACACCATCATCATAGACCGGGCGGACGTCTACGGGATTTCCCAGCTGTACCAATTGCGCGGAAGAGTGGGCCGCTCGGACCGCGTCGCGTACGCGTATCTATTCTATCCGGACAGACGGACCCTCTCGGAGATCGCCATGAAGCGCCTGCAGATCATCTCGGATTTCACGGAGCTGGGTTCGGGGTTCAAGATCGCCATGAAGGACCTTGAAGTCCGCGGGGCGGGAAACCTCCTGGGCCGGGAGCAGTCCGGGGACATCTACGCCGTGGGCTTCGATCTATACCTGCGTCTCTTGGACGAGGCCGTTGCTCGCCTGACCCAGGAGGGCTGGGAGCCCGAGGAGGATCCCTACCTCGAACTCGACTACGCCGGCTACATCCCGGACGATTACGTCACCCAGAGCGCGGTGAAGATGGAGATGTACAAGAAGATCGCTTCGGTCTATTCCCAGGAGGACCTGGAAGCCCTGTACCGGGAGTTCGAGGACCGCTTCGGCCCCCTGCCGGACGAGGCCGCAAGCCTCCTGGCCCTGGCGGAAATCCGCCTTTTGTGCAAGCGACTCGCCATATCCTCCCTCAAGGAGCGGGGCGGCTTCGTCACCGTTGAATTCTCCAAGGTGGCCAAGGTCTCCGTGGAGCGTCTTCTCCGGCTGATGCGGGAGAGCGGTCAGAAGATAAAGCTCGATCCCAAGCGCCCCAACGTCCTGTCCATCTCGACAGGGCCCATCGGCCTGCGGGAGAAGAGCGAGTTCATCCGGGAAAAGCTGGCGGCTCTAGCCGGCTGAGCCGTGCCCCGGAAGCTCATCGCTTTTCTCCGTGCTATCGGGGTCCCCGTTCTCCGCGCTCGGTCCCGGAAACAGCCGCCCATCCATGCCCAGGGGCGGCCTTTGGGCGGGCGTTTCCCCGAAGCGGCGTCGGGCCATCCACGACTGCGTCCAGACCCCCGCGCCCGCCAGGAAGGCGGTGAACAGGAAGACCGCTCGCATGGACGACGCCTGGTAGAGGATTCCCCCCAGGAGGGATCCGAAGACCTGGCCGACGGTTAGCAGGGCTTCGTGCACGGTCATCCGGCGGTCCCGATCGGACGCTCCCGAAGCCCCGTAGAACATGGAGCTGTTGTAGGCCCAGGCCGCTGCAAAGCCGAAAATCACGAGGCCCGCGGCCAAGACCGGGAGAACACCGGCCGCCAGGGCCAGGATCAGGGCGGCTCCGGCGGCCAAGGATGTGGGCACCGGCAAGAGGCCTTTCCGGAACCTCCAGAAAGAGGAGCGGCCGAAGAAGAGAAACCCCGCCGTCGTGGCTGCCGTCCGGACGGTGATCAGAAGCCCCGTCCGGGATTCAGAAAGGCCCAGCTCGGCCCGAGCGAAGAGCGGAAAGATGTTGGCCAGGATGCCGACGGCGGCGTACAGAACGAACACGGAAGTCCAGGCGGAAAACCGCAGGGGGGTGCTCTCGTCCCGAACGGAAGCGGACCGTGCGAGGGAGGGGGCCGGCCTCTCGTCCGAGTCCCGAAGGAACCTCTTCGAGACCTGCAGGAAGACCGCGTTCGCGGTGAACATCGCGACCGCGAACCAGAGGGGAAGGAATTTCCCCCGCTCGCTCAGGGTCCCCGCCAGGTAGGGGCTTACGATACCCCCCAGGCTCCAGGAAAAGCTGAACAGGCCTGTCGCGCGGGATAGGTCGCGGCCTTCCAGTCCCCGGGACAGCCAGCCCATGAGGGGGGGCCAAAAAAAGGCTAGAACCGCCCCGAACGCGGAATAGGCGATGAAGGCTGCCGGCAGGCTTGGAACCGCGCAGAGCGATAGGATGATGACCGCGGATGCCGCGGTCATGAACGTCATGGAATTCCGAGGAACAAGGCGGGCCGTCAGGTTTCGGAAGACCAAGCAGGAGGCGAAGTAGACCAGGGACCAGAGGGCTCCGAATCGCCCTACCATCGCCGGGGGGGCGTGGAATACCTCCCGAAGGATGAAGATGAGGCCGAGGTTGACGCTGCCGATGCCCATGCTGTTCAGGAACGCGGCGGGACCGATGACGGCCATTTTCCGCAATCCCGCGGACAGGGCGGGGGGCTTCGCTGGGTTCACGGGATGCAAGCTCCTAGCGCCGGTACGGATCTCGGCGGACGATTCGCGAAGATCCAGACTAGGCCGAGGCGGGATGGAAGGTCAAGGCGGTTTTGACATCCCCCTCCGGGGGCGGTACAATCCATCTGAACCGCGGGCCCTGCGGCCTAGGCCGGAAGCGGCCCGTCATCGGGTACGGGAGGGACGGACACGGATGGACACGGCGGAACGGGTACGGGAACTGGAGGCCTTGGTCGAGCGGCATAACGACCTCTACTACAACTCCCAGCCCGAGATCTCCGACGAGGAGTTCGACAAGCTTCGGGATGAACTCGCGGCCCTGTCCCCGGACAGTCCCGTGCTTCGAAAAATCGGAGCGGATGCCGCCGACGGCTTTCCCAAGGTCCGCCATCTCATGCCCATGGGCAGCCAGGAGAAGGCCACGAGCCCCGAGGAATTCCTCAAGTGGGCGGCCAAGGTCCGCCACCCCGAGTACCTGGTGCAGTACAAGCTGGACGGGGCTTCCCTGGAGCTCCAGTACGAGGCGGGGAACCTGTCCCGGGCGGTCACCCGGGGGGACGGACAGGTCGGGGATGAGATAACCCCCAATGCCCGCCGAATGGCGGGTGTCTTAAGCCGTTTGCCGGAGCCGTTTACCGGGGCGGTGCGCGGGGAAGTCATCATGACCCGGGAGATCCATAGGAAAAAGTACTCGGACAAGGCGAACTGCCGAAACGCCGCCAACGGCCTAATGAAACGAAAGGACGGGGCCGGGAGCGAGGACCTCCGGGTTATCTGCTACGACGCGTCGGCCGTCGCAGACGCTTCCGCCTCCGGGAGCGCCCCCGTCTCCCGGGACGACAGGTATTTCCCGGATGAAAAATCCAAGCTCGCGTGGCTGTCCAGGATGGGCTTCGAAACCGTTCCCCTCCGGATCTGCTCCTCTCCCGAGGAGGTCGTTGACTGGCGGGCCCGCGTCATGGACGTCCGCCCCGGTCTTCCCTATGACATCGACGGCCTGGTGGTCAAGGGAAACGAGATCGACCCGGTGGACATGGCCCGAGCCCGGCCTGAAAAACAGATAGCCTTCAAGTTCTCCCCGGAAGAGGCGGTCTCGACGGTACGCCGGGTGGAATGGAGCGAGTCGGGGGCGAACTTCACGCCCATCGGCATCCTGGATCCCGTGCGCCTGGCGGGAACCGTAGTCCAGCGGGCCAACCTCTGCAACACCGACATGATCCGCTCCCTTTCCCTCAAAATCGGAAGCCGGGTCGTCATAACCAAACGCGGCGAGATCATCCCCAAGATCGAGTCCCTGGTCGAAAACCCTCCCGACGCGGAAGAGATTCCCGTCCCCTCGACCTGCCCATCCTGCGGATCCGTCTTGGTGGACGAGGGAACCCGGCTGTATTGCCCCAATCCGGAGTGCCCCAAGAAGTCCCTGCACCGTCTGGAAAAGTGGCTTTCCGTCCTGGACGTTCGGGATTTCGGGGCCGTGATCCTGGGCAAGCTCCATTCGTCCGGGAGGGTCCGGACCATAGCGGATCTCTATAGCCTGCGGGCGGAAGAGCTTGCGGCCTTCGATCGCATGGGGGACGTGCTGGCCCGGAAAATTCTGAGAAACCTCTCCGCCCGGAACGAGGTGAGCCTGGCCGAGTTCGTTGCGGGCCTGGACATCGAGGGGATCGGGGTCCTGGTTGCGGAGAAGGCCGTAGCCGCGGGCTTCGATAGCCTGGAAAAGCTCCGGGCCGCTGCGCCCGAGGATCTAGCCGCGGTGGAAGGCTTCGGGGAGATAACGGCCCGTACCCTTGTGGAAGGGCTCGCCGCCCTGGGCCCTGAGATCGACGCGCTGACCGCATGCGGGGCCGTCCGGATTCGGCCCCCCGCCGCGGCCGGTCCGCTGGCCGGCAAGAGCTTCTGTTTTACCGGCGAGCTCCGATCCATGAAGCGGAGCCAGGCGGAGGCCCGGGTCAAGGCCCGGGGCGGCTCCGTAAAATCCTCGGTCACGAAGGATCTATCCTATCTGGTGACGAACGATCCGGAGTCCGGTTCCGACAAGAACCGCAAGGCCCGGGCCCTCGGAGTCCCGGTTATCGACGAGGAGACCTTCCTCGCCCTGGTGGAGGGAACAACATGAAACGCAGCGGTTCCGGTCTGTTCATGGCCGTCCTCTTGGCCCTCGGGCTGGTCTTCCTGGGTCTGACCGCCCTGACAGCCCTTCAGAAGGCGGAAATCGCCCGCCTGGAAAAGGGCATCCAAGCCCTGAAGGAGGAGCTCGTACCGATCCGCTTCATGGTCCTGGAACGGGACAAGGGGCTGGTCAAGGCCCGGGTTCGGTTGTACGACCTGGCCGGGAACGAGGTGGACCTTCTGGAGATGACCTGGCCGGGGACAGAGCTCTCCTTCGATTTTTCCGTCGTGCCCGCGGCGGGACGGTACCTCGCTTTCCCTCGCCGGATTTTCACGGATCGCTTGGCCCCCTCCTCCGGGACGAACCTCTTCCCCCGCTACGACAAAGAAGGGTTCCCCGCGGTTTTCGAGGGAGCGGATTTCGGACAGCTCGGCAGGGCAAGGCTTACGGACCTGTTCCAAGCCCTCAAGGAGGATCGGGAACCCTCGGGATCCTTCGGGAGCGTCGTGCACGATATCGCCCGCATCGCGGCCTTCCAGCCCGGCGTAGTCTACAAGGTAGTCGCCCGGCCGAAGGGCGGCATCGAAATCCTGGAGGACTGATTTGGATATCGATCGTCTCAAGGGCCCCCTCTTCGCGGCGGCGGATGCGGTCGCCTTCTTGCTGACCCGGCCGACGGGCTGGGCGATCCTGGGAGGAATCCTGGCCTTAGGCCTCATCCTGCGGGTATCCGGGGCGTTGCGGGATCGGTTCCTGGCCTGCGAGGCTTCGGGAAGGCGGATGGGCGCGGCCCAGGCGATGGGTGTCCTGATCCGGGAGCTCTACGGGAGCCTGGCCTCCGCCGCAGCGGTGCTTCCCACCCTGGCCGCCGTGCTCGTGGGTGCTGTGCTCCTGGTCGGGGTTTCGGATTCCATCCGGGTCCTGGACCAAATCGAGGCGAACCGCGCCCGCATCTCCGAACTGTCCGCTGTGGTCCGCAACCTCGAGCGGCGGTATCGGGTCGCGGACGTCCGGGTCCTTTCCGCGGACGGGCGGACCGCACGGCTCTCCCTGGCTTTCTACGATTCCCGAACCCCCGCTAAGCCGGTCCGCACCCAGGAAGCGGAAATAGAGGGCTCCGAGGTCTTCGTGGACGCCCTGGTCCTGGATTTCGCCTATTCCGAGATAGAGTCCGGCCGAAGGGTGAACCTTGCCCTGCCGTACCGGGTATACGGAAACCTTCAAGCCCCCGCGGAGGGCCGGGAGCTGGCCCTGTTGGACGACCAGGGGGTCCCCCTGCTGTACCGTAGATCCGAGGCGGAGATATACGGGATAGATCCGAAGACCTACGACTCCCGCCTGGAGGAGCTGATGAACCTCCTGGAGGACGAGGGCGCCCGCAGGAAGGCGGGCATCCTGCGGAGCGTCTTCGGCGCGGCGGTGCGGCGAAAGGTCCGGACCGGGGATGCCTTCACGATCTGGGTCGAGCAGACCGGGGGGCTCACGATCAAGGGCGACAGCGGATTCTAAACCGGCCTCCCGCCGGGTCGTCCCGTCGACCCGCAGCGGCGGCGGATCGACGAAGGCCGGCCGCCGTATTGCCCTTCCTCCCCGGGACGCTATAGAATCCCCGGGACCCCACGATTCCGAGGAGACCCCATGAAGGACCTGAAAATCCGCTGGAAAGCCCGCGTATCCCGAGCCCTGGAGGCGATAGCCCTAGAGAAGGGTATCCCGGCGGAAGCGCTTTCGGCTCTAGCTCCGGCGGTCGAAATTCCGCCGAAACTGCAGCTCGGGGACCTCGGATTCCCCATGTTCCCCTACGCCAAGATCCTCCGGACCGCCCCCGCCCAGATCGCCCGGGCCGTTGCGGAGATTCTGGCCCGGGATCCGGAAACCGCGGGCCTAGGGACATCCCGGGCCGAGGGCCCGTACCTAAACGTCGCCCTGGACCGCGTCACCGTAGCCGCGGACGCCCTGGGCTCCTTGGAAAAGGACCCCGAGGGGTTCGGGCGAAACGACTCCCTGGGGGGGCGGAAAATCATGATCGAGTTCTCCAGCCCCAACACGAACAAGCCCCTCCACTTGGGCCACCTGCGGAACGACGCCCTGGGAGAGAGCATCTCTCGGATCCTGGCCGCCAACGGCGCGGAGGTCTTCAAGATCGACCTTATCAACGACCGGGGAGTCCATATCTGCAAGTCCATGCTGGCTTATATGGCCTACGGCCGGGGCCGTACCCCGGAGTCCGAGGGTATAAAGAGCGATCACTTCGTTGGCGACTACTACGTCCGTTTCAACGACCTCAAGAAGGAGGATCCGGCCGCGGAGGAGAAGGCCCAGGCACTCCTGGTCAAGTGGGAGGCCGGGGATCCTGAGACCCTTTCGCTCTGGAGGACCATGAACGGGTGGGCCGAGGGGGGGATACGGCAGACCTACGAGCGTACGGGAATCTCCTTCGACAAGTACTACCACGAGAGCGAGATCTACGTGACCGGCAAAGACGAAGTCCTGCGAGGGCTCGAGGCGGGCGTCTTCTTCAAGGCCGAGGACGGCTCCGTTCGGGTGGACCTGTCGGATATCGGCTTGGACACCAAGGTGCTCCTCCGCAAGGACGGAACCTCCATATACATGACCCAGGACATCGGCCTGGCCATAGAGCGTCACAAGGACTGGCCCTTCGACCAGCTCATCTATGTCGTGGCCAGCGAGCAGCAGTACCATTTCAAGGTCCTCTTCCACATCCTGGCCAAGCTGGGCTACCCCTGGGCCGCGAACCTCTACCACCTGTCCTACGGCCTCGTGAACCTTCCCGAGGGCCGGATGAAGACCCGGGAAGGCACCGTGGTGGACGCGGACACCCTGCTGGATTCCCTGCGGGAGCTTGCGGTGGAGGAGATCTCCTCCAAAGGGCGGGACGATGCGGTGGGCGATATCCAGGAAACCGCGGAAAAGATCGCCCTCGGGGTCGTGCACTTCTACCTTCTGCAGGCCAATCCGGCCAAGGACATGATCTTCAACCCCAAGGATTCCCTGTCCTTCAACGGGGCTACGGGTCCCTACATCCAGTACATGGGCGCCCGGATCTCTTCCATGCTCCGCAAGCATGAATCGGGGGAGGGCAACGCCCGGGGCGGGAAGGTCCGGCCGGACCTCCTGGTCGGCGACGAGGAGTGGGCCTTGGTCCGCAAGATCGCCGAATATCCGGAGGCCGTCGCCCAGGCCGCTCGGGGCTTCGACCCCTCCGTGGTGGCCGTCTATCTGTACGACCTTGCCTCCGCGTTCAGCCGGTTCTACCACGACAACCCTATCCTGACCGCGCCGGACAAGGACACGGCCGCATCCAGGCTGGCCCTGGCCTCCGCGGCTCGGTCCGTTCTCCGGAACGGCCTGTCCTTGGTGTGCATACCCTTCCTGGAGACGATGTGACCGGCGCAATTGACACGGAACGCCCTTCCATCGTATAAAGTCACGCTCGTACGAAGAATACATCGAGCCGCACCATACGAACATAGAGGTTATACAGATGTACGCAGTCGTCGAAGTGAAGGGCAAGCAGTACCGGGCGGAAAAGGGAGCCAGCATTCGCGTGGATCGCATGGACGGCGAGCGGGGGCAGGCGATCTCCCTGGATTCCGTCCTCCTGGTTTCCGGCGATACCGTCAAGGTCGGAGCGCCCTACGTTGCCGGCGCCTCGGTCAAGGCCGTAATCGCGGACCAGGCCAAGGCCGACAAGATCATCGTCTTCAAGTACAAGTCCAAGAAGGACTACCGCCGGAAGCACGGCCACAGGCAGAGCTACACCCTGCTCAAGGTCGAGGATATCCTCGGGGCCTAGCCGAGGATGATTGAAGTCCGGGCCTGCTTGGGGGCCGACGGCGTGCTCCGGCGCGTCGATTCCTCCGGCCACGCGGGGACGGGCAGCGCCGGTCGGGACCTGGTCTGCGCGGCCGTTTCCGTACTGCTCCGGACGGCCTATGAGGTTTTGGCCCAGGTTCCCGGAACCCGGGTCGAGGGATCGGCTCCGGAACCGGGGAGCCTTTGGTTCTCCCTTCGGGATTACCCGCCGGGAGATGCGGATCGATTGAAGGGCATCGGGGATTTCCTGCTGACCGGGCTGTCGGGCCTGGAACGCGAATATCCGGGAGCCCTGAAGCTGACCATGGAACGTCATTGGAGGGAAGGATATGGCTCATAAGGGCGTTAACGGGCGGGATTCGAATCCCCACCACCTCGGCATCAAGGCGAGCGGTAACTCCGTGGTGACCGCAGGATCCATCATCGTGCGGCAGAGGGGAACACATATCCACCCCGGCGAGAACGTCGGAATCGGGCGGGACGACACTCTGTATGCCCTGGTGGACGGCCGCGTGACCTTCACCGACCGCCGCGGCCGCAAGTATGCCGGAATCGAGCCCGTCCAGTCCTAGGGACGGGAACGCGGCCCGGCGGAGCCTGTACGGCGCCCGCGGGCTTCGCAGGAAGCCGCTTGCGGGGACAGAGCCGCGGGCGGCTTTTTTCTTGTTCCGGCGCCGGAGGAGGTTGATCGACTTCCCGGGGCGCCGCGGAGGTGGGGTTTGATCAAGTTCGCCGACGAGGCCGATATCACGGTTTGCTCCGGCAAGGGCGGCAACGGCTGCATAGCCTTCCGGAGGGAGAAGTACGTCCCCCGGGGCGGCCCCGCGGGCGGCGACGGAGGGAGGGGCGGGGACGTGGTCTTCGAGGTCCGCCGGAACCTCCGGACCCTCGCCCACCTCCGGTACCAACAGGTTTTCAAGGCCCGGAACGGAGAGGACGGCACCAGCAAGAACATGCACGGCTCCGACGGAGCGGACATCGTCATCCCGGTTCCCCCGGGAACCCTGGTCAAGGACGCCGATACGGGGGAGGTCCTCCGGGATTTCACGGAGGATCTGGACCGCTGGGTCTTCCTGAAGGGAGGGAACGGCGGCTGGGGGAACACCCATTTCAAGACCTCCACGAACCAGGCCCCCCGGATAGCCCTGGCGGGGAAACCCGGCCGGACGGTCCGGCTGAAGGTCGAGCTCCAGCTTCTGGCGGATATAGGTTTCGTGGGATTCCCCAACGCGGGCAAGAGCTCCCTCCTGGACCACTTCACGAACGCCCGACCCAAGATAGCCCCCTATCCCTTTACCACCAAGATCCCGAACCTGGGCATGCTGACCGTGGACGACCGGGACATCATCCTTGCGGACATCCCCGGGATCATCGAGGGAGCCCACGAGGGCCACGGCCTGGGGATCCGGTTCCTCAAGCACATCTCCCGGGCTTCCGCGCTCGCCTTCTTGATCGACCTGTCCGACGACCGTTTCCTGGAGGCCTTTCCGGTCCTGCTGTCGGAGCTCCGGGAGTATTCCGAGGGTCTCACGGCCAAACCCCGTATCGTGGTAGGAACCAAGCTGGATATTCCGGGCACCGCGGATCGCCTCGGGGAACTCCGGTCGGCACTGCCCACGGAACGGGTCGCCGGAATATCCGTCTTTACCCGGGAAGGCATCCCGGACTTGCGCTCGGAATTCCTGAACTTCGTCCTAGAGGCGGAGCGTGCCCTGGAGGCCGCCCGGGGCGCCTCAAAGGCCGAGGGGACGGCGGCCGGCGGGGCGGCGGAGGCCGCCGGGATTCGGGTGCCCGGAGCCGCGAAGTCCCCGGTCCCAGGAGACTTAGGACCGGAGGGGGCCGGTTCCTCCGGAACGGGAACCGTCTGGACCGCGACGGCGGGTTGGAAGGACGAGGATTAGCCGTGCGTCTGCTCATGTTCGGGGGGAGTTTCAACCCCATCCATATCGGGCACCTGATCCTGGCGGAGGAGGCGCGCATCGCCTTGGGCTATACCCGCGTGGCCCTGGTTCCCGCGGCTCGTCGCCCCTTGAAGGACCTGCAGGACGATCCCGGCCCGGAAGCCCGATTGGCCATGGCCGCCGCCGCCGCGGAGGGGGATACGGATCTGATCGTTTGGGACGGGGAGATCCGGCGGGGCGGTCTTTCGTATTCCATCGACACCATACGGGAGCTTTCAAGAACCTTCGATCTGGAGGAAAAGCCCGGCCTGCTTCTCGGGGACGACCTTCTATCGAACTTTTCCGAATGGCGGGAGGCGGAGGCCCTTGCCCGGGAAGCCCGGATCGTATGCGCCCGAAGGGAGCACGCCGACCGGCTGTACTTTCCGTACGAGCACGTCTACCTGGACAACCTCCTCATACCGATCTCGTCCCGGATGATCCGGGATCGAGTCTCCGCGGGTCTCCCGTTCCGCAGACTAGTCCCGGATCCGGTCTGGCGGATCATCCGGGACTCCGGGTACTATCGGCGTGGCTGAGCACGACCTGGATCAACTTGTACAGCGCCTCGAGGCGGCGGCCCGGAACCTGCTCAGTCCCGAGCGTTTCAAGCACAGCCGGGGCTGCGCGGATTTTTCCGCGGAGGCCTGCGCCCGGTCCGGGATCGATCCCCGAGCGGGCAGGGCCGCGGGCTGGGCCCATGACCTGGCCAAGGAGCTGCCACGGAAGCGCCAGGAAGCCCTGGCCCGGGAGTGCCCGGTAACGGTGCCCGAGAGCGTTTTCGGAAACCCCGTGCTCCTTCATGGTCCCGCGGCGGCCGCCCTCCTGGCGGCGGAATACGGCGTCCGGGATCGGGATATCCTGGAGGCGGTCGCCCTCCATACCGTGGGCAGAAACGACATGGGTCCGCTCGCCAAGATCGTCTGGGCCGCGGACAAGCTGGAGCCCGGCCGCGGCCATGTAGAGGAGGAGTTCCGCCGGCTCTGCGGAGGCCTGGATCCGGATTCCCTCATCCTGAAAGCACTGGAGGCTACCATAGCCTGGCTGAAGGCCAAGGGCCGGGAGGTTGCGCCGGAGACCTTGGACCTGTACAATACTCTGCGAAAAGAGCGCGCATGAAGCACCTGACACTCGATAAAAGCTCCATCTTCCTTATCCTGATCATCCTGTTCATCGCGGCCTGCGTAGGTTTCCTCCTACTAAGGCTGAGGGCGGATTCCCTGGACGAGGCTCTCAAGAACGATCGGATCCTCAACATCGTCTTCGTGGTGGAGAGGGCGGGGAAACCCGCGGCAACGGAGGTTTTCTTCTACTATCCGATGAACCAGAGAGGAGCCCTCCTGGACATCCCGGGGGAGACCGGCCTGATCCTCAAATCCCTGAACCGTGTTGATCGGATAGACGCTCTGTACGATCCCCAGAATCCCGGGCCGTACATACAAGAAATCTCCAAGCTGATCGGAACCCCCCTCCCATTCCACATCATTTTCCGTGAATCCGACCTGGTCGAGTTCGTCGACCTTCTGG
>JAAYUR010000043.1 GCA_012517645.1 Treponema sp. | reverse complement strand
GCAGAGCAGGAGGGCGCTGCGAATGTCGGAAAAATCCGCGGAAAGAACGGAGGGGGCGACAGTCGGCACGCTGGATAGATCCATGGAAGCATAGTAGCATAGGGGTCGGACCGGGGCAAGGACGGAGTCGGACCGAACCAACGGCCTTCGGAGAAGGGAGCTTTTTAAAAAGGCCGCGCCTGGAAGCGCGGCCGAGTCTCTGCTTTAGGATTCGAGATCTTCGAAATGCATCAGCCGAGCATGGACAACAGGACGCCTGCGACGATGGCGGATCCGATCACTCCCGCGACGTTCGGTCCCATGGCGTGCATCAACAGGAAGTTGGAGGGATTCTCTTTCTGTCCCACCACCTGGCTGACCCGGGCGGCCATGGGAACCGCGGATACTCCGGCGCTCCCGATGAGGGGATTTATCTTCCCTCCCGACAGGATGTACATGAGCTTGCCGAGCAGGACGCCTCCGACGGTGCCGAACGAGAAGGCTAGCAGGCCCAGGCCGACGATGGAGAGGGTCTGAACGGTCAGGAACCTGTCCGCGCTGGCCGTGGCGCCCACCGCGGTGCCCAGGAAGATCGTCAGGATGTTGATCAGGGCGTTCTGGGCGGTGTTGTTGAGGCGCTCCGTCACTCCGCACTCCCGGAAGAGGTTGCCCAGCATAAGGGCGCCCAGAAGAGGCACCGCTGCGGGCAGCAGCAGCCCGCACAGGATGGTCACCATGATCGGGAAGATGATCTTCTCGGCCTTGCTGACCTCCCGGAGCTGGCCCATGACCACCTGCCGTTCTTTTTTCGTGGTCAGGAGCTTCATGATCGGGGGCTGAATGATGGGTACCAGGGCCATGTAGGAATAGGCGGCGATGGCGATGGCCGGCAACAGCTCCGGCTTGAGCTTGGACGTTAGATAGATGGCCGTCGGACCGTCCGCCCCCCCGATGATTCCGATCGACCCGGCTCCTTGGAGGTCGAATCCGAGGATGCGGGCCAGCAGGAAGGCCACGAAGATGCCCAGCTGGGCAGCGGCACCTAGGAGGAGACTCTTGGGATTGGCGATGAGGGGTCCGAAGTCCGTCATGGCGCCGACTCCCATGAAGATCAGGGGCGGGTAGATCCCGAATTTGATGCCGTAATAGAGGTAGTATAAAAGTCCGCCGGGCTGGCCGTCCTTCCCGGGCTCCATGATCCCCCCCAAGGGAATGTTCGCTAGGAGCATACCGAAGGCGATGGGAACAAGGAGGAGGGGCTCGAATTTCTTGACGATCCCAAGGTATAGGAGCACGCAGGATACGGTGATCATGACGAGGTCGGTCCACTTCAGGGCCACGAATCCGGTGCTCTGCACGAATTCCAGGATACTGTCCAACATCTGAGTGTTTCCTTATGCGGCGGACTTAGGCCATGTCCACCAGAGGATCCCCCGTGTTCACGGACTGGCCGGCCTGGACGCGGACGGCCGCGACGGTGCCGTCGCCTCCGGCGCAGATTTCGTTCTCCATTTTCATGGCTTCCAGGATCAAGAGGACCTGCCCCTTCTTCACCGCCTGCCCCGGGGCCACCTTGACCCCGAGGATCGTGCCGGGCATGGGCGCCTTGACGGAGGACGCGCCTGCGGGAGCGGAGGCCGCGGCGGGGGCGG
>JAAYUR010000314.1 GCA_012517645.1 Treponema sp. | reverse complement strand
TAGATCCCGGTGATCGTACCCTTGTCGGAGGCGCCGGACCGTTCCAGGAGCCGCGGAAGGGAATCGAACACGCTGGGGGTGTAGCCCCGGGTCGTGGGAGGCTCGCCCACGGCCAGCCCGATCTCCCGCTGTGCCCGGGCGAAGCGGGTCACGGAATCGAAGAGGAGCATGACGTCCAGCCCCTGGTCCCGGAAATACTCCGCCACAGCCGTGGCGACGTAGGCCCCCCGGAGCCGGGCCAGGGGAGGCGTGTCCCCGGTGGAGACGATCACGACCGAACGCGCGAGTCCTTCCTCCCCCAGGTCGTTCTCCAGGAACTCCCGTACTTCCCGCCCCCGTTCCCCGATCAGGGCTATGACGTTCACGTCCGCGTTCGTATTCCGGGCGACCATCCCCAGGATGGTGGACTTTCCGACCCCCGATCCCGCGAAGATTCCGATCCGCTGGCCCTTGCCCAAGGGCAGAAGGCCGTCCACGGAGCGGACTCCGGTCACGATGCGTCGGGTGATCCGCCTGCGCGTCAGGGGATCGGGAGGCTGGGCCACGGCGGGATAGGACTGGTCGGATACGATGTCCCCCTTGCCGTCCACGGGCCTTCCCATGGAATCGAGGACCCGTCCCAAGAGCCTCTTCGAAACCGGTACGGATAAAAGGTCTCCCGTGGCTATGACGGTACAGCCCGCCTCTATGCCGTCCAGGTTGGAATAGGACATGAGCTGGACGGATTCTCCCCGGAGTCCCACCACCTCCGCGAACGCGGCGCGGTCGGTTTTGGGTATAAGGATCTTGCAGACCTCCCCGATGACCGCCCGGGGGCCGCGGGATTCCACCAGGAGCCCCTGGACCTTGGTCACCCGGCCCGTGTACTTGATGGGATCCGTCCGGTCCACGACGGAAAGGTACTTGGAAAGGTTTTCCATCGTCCCCGCCCTAGACCGTCGGCTTTCCGCGGGCCTTGATCGGGGAGATGTCCAGGATCTTCTCCTCCAGCTCGTGGAGCTGGCTGGCGATGCGCGCGTCGATCTCCCCGAAGTCCGTCTCGATGATGCATCCGCCCCGGTCGATCGTGGTGTCCTCGACGATCTGGATGTGCTTGGCGTTCTCCGCCATGGCCACGAAGTCCTTGGCGTGCTCTGACGCCAGCTGGAGATCCGCCAGGTTGACCCGGATGGTCACCTCGCTCCGGGTCCGGAGTTTGCGCAGGGCCTGGACGATGTTCTGCACGACCACGTTCTTCTGGTTTTCCGAGATGACCTTCACGACCTTCTTGGCCACCAGCAGGACCAGTTCGACGATCTCGGCCTCGGTCTTTTCCAGGATCTCACCGCGCTTGTCCAGGGCCCGCTCGATGATCGCGTGGAGACGTCCGATGAGGCGCTCCACCTCCGCCTTCCCTTCCTTGTATCCCGCCTCGCGCCCCTCGTCGAAGCCCTTGCGGAAGGCGTCCTTGTGGACGGAATCGATCCTCTCCTTCGCCTGGGCCTCCAACTCCTTTATGCGGGCCTCCGCGGCTTCTACCGCGGCGACGGCCTCCTCCTCGGCCTTGGTCTTGATCTTCTGCGCCTGGTCCGTCCGGCGCTTGACCTCGTCGAAGGCGGCCGCCTCCGCCTTCTGGATGATGGCCTCGGCCTCCGCCCGGGCGGAGGCGATCATCGTCTCCCGTTCCTTGTCCCAGTTGGCCTTGAAGGCTTCCGCTTCCCGGCGCAGGTCGTCGGCGGTGGGCCCCAGGTATTCCTCCAGGGGAACGGCCTCGTCCGCGCCCCCGCCGGTCTGGGAGGTCCCGGAATCCGGGCCCTCCAGAACGTACTTGGAGGTGAGGGGCACGATCTCCTGGGGGCGGAAGACGGTTTTCGCCATGGTCGACCTTCCTTACTGCACCAGCTCGTCGCCCTCTCCGCGGGAGATGACGATATCGCCGGTTTCCTCGAGGTGGCGGATGATGGACACGATCTTTTGCTGGGCCTCCTCCACGTCCTTCAAGCGAACCGGGCCCATGTACTCCATGTCCTCCTTGAGCATCGTGGCCGCCCGTTTGGACATGTTCTTGAAGATCTTCTCCTGCACTTCCTGGTCCACCCCCTTGAGGGCCTTGGCCAGCTCCTGTCCGTCCACCTCGCGCAGGACCTTCTGGATGGAACGATCGTCCAGCAGGACGATGTCCTCGAACACGAACATCTTCTTCTTGATCTCTTCCGCGAGCTCGGGGTTTTCTTCCTCCAGGCTCTCGATGATCCCCTTTTCCGTGGTGCGGTCCACCAGGTTCAGGATCTCCACGATCGAATCCACGCCGCCCGCCGCGGTGAAGTCCTCGCTGGACAGGGTGGAGAGCTTCTTTTCCAGCACCCGCTCCACCTCCCGGAGCACCTCGGGACTGGTTCGGTCCATGGTGGCGATCCGGCGGGCCACGTCGGACTGGACGTCGGGATGCAGCTTCTGCAGGATGTACCCCGCCTTTCCGGGTTCCAGGTACGCCAGGATAAGGGCGATCGTCTGGGGATGCTCGGGCTGGATGAAGTTCAGCAGGTGGGCGGGGTCCGTCCTTCGTATGAAGTCGAAGGGCCGCACCTGAAGGGAGCTGGTCAGGCGGTTGATGATGTCGATGGCCTTCTGGGAGCCCAGGGCCTTTTCCAGAAGTTCCCGGGCGTAGTCGATGCCTCCGGAGGAGATGAACTCCGAGGCCATCATGAGCTCCTGGAACTCCATGAGCACCTGGTCCTTCTGCTCCGGCTCCACCGTCTCCAGCCGGGCGATCTCGAAGGTCAGGGTCTCTATCTCATCCTCCCTGAGGTGCTTGAAGATCTCCGCGGAGATCTCGCTGCCCAGGGTCACAAGGAAGATGGCGGCCTTTTGCCGGCCGTTCATGTCCTTGACCTTCATGGCCTTCTTGGCCGGGGCCGGGGCGGCTCCCGCGGCCGGAGAGGCCGGGCTTCCCCGGCCCCGGGGTTGGGACTGGGCTTGAGCTTGGGCGGCCATGGCTTATTCCTCCCTCAGCCAGGTCCGGATGAGCTGGGCCACGTCCTCGGGGTGTTCCTTGGCCATGTTGATGGCGTGTTCCTGGAGTTCCAGTCGCTTCCGCTCCTCCACGGACATGGAAACCTCGATGCTCTGCTCCTCCGCCTGCCGAATCGCGTTTTCCCGGAGCATCTGGGCCTCCAGGGCTCGCTTTTCCTCCGCCAGCCTCCTGCGACGCTCCAGCTCGCGGGAAACCAGGCGGAACACGATGAAGGATACCATGAGAACGGCCAGTCCGATGAGGCTAAATAAAATAATCTGGCTGACCTGCTGGCGCCGCAGGAACTCCTCGTCCTCCGCCCGGAACTGGGCGGTGCGGTCGAAGCGGATGTTCTGGACCGTCACCGAATCCCCCCGGGCGCGGTTGTACCCGACGGCGTTCTGGATCAGGGCCTCCGCGGCCTTCAGCTCCGCGGGGGGCACCGGTTCGTACTCCCGTTCGATGCCTCCGTCCGGCTTGATCACCGGCCGGCCCTTTTCGTCGATCTTCCGAGTCCAGGTTCCGTCGATGTTCACGGAGATCGTGACCCGGTCTATGCTGGGGGACCGGTCCTCGTCGATGTTCCGCTTGTTGATCTCCTCGTTCCGCAGGGTCTGGGTCTGGGTGGCCTTGCCCACCATGTTCTGGAGATCCTTGTAGGCCGGGGCGGTCTGCCCCTCGGCCCCAGCGGGACCCTCGGGATTGAACCCCGTGCCCTGGTAATCGTACCGGGTCTCGCTGGTGGACCGGGTCACGGAGGGTACGACCTCGGAATCGTCGTAGGGGGTGGTCGGATTGTCCGGGCGGATCGTGAACGGGAAGAACTCCTCGGTCTTCACGGACTTCTTGCTCATGTCCATGTCGATCTTGATGTTCAGGTCCCGGACCCGGTCCTCGGTGTAGATCTGCTGAAGGGCCCGCAGAACCGCGGCCCGGTACTGGGTTTCCAGGCGCTGGATGAGCTGCTGCTCCCGCTTGGTCCGCTCAAGGCGGTCGAAATCCGCCATGCTGGAAAAGTCGTTGAGCACCACTCCGTTCTGGTCCGTGATGACGATGTTCTCCGGCGCAAGGCCCCCCACGGCGAACTGGATGATCTTCTGGACCCCCTCCAGCTTCTTGCGGTTGGTGGTTATGTCGCTCCCCGGCTTGGGATAGAGGATGACGCTGGCGGTCACGGGGTTCTGGTCCTTAGCGAAGAGCTCCTTTTCCGGAATCTCGATGACCACGTTGGCCTTGTCCACGTCCCCCAGGCTCTCGATATGGCGGCGGACCTCCTGGACGACGGCCCTGCGCAGGTTGACGTTCCGCTCGAAGTCCGTGACCGTGAACCGGTCGATGGCGAAAACCGACCAGGGATCCGTACCCTTGGGGATCAGGTCCTCCCTCAGCAGGATCGCGTTGGCCTGGGCGCGGGTCTTCTCGTCCTTGACGTACAGGACGTTCCCTTCCCCGACCTCGAAGGGAATGCGCTCCTCGTCCAGCCGGCTGGTGATGAGCCTCAGCTCGTCGTCGGTCTTGATGGGCGTGGAGATGAGACGCACCATGGTGGGCGCGCTGGACACGCGGAAGAGGAGCACGGTACCCGCGATCGCGGCGAGCACGATGCCCGCCAGGATGAGCTTTTGGAGCAGGGTCCACTTGGACCACAGCGCCTTGAGCTGTCCGAAGAATTTCTTCATCCATTCGTTCATGTTCCCCTCCCAAGTTAGATGAACGAAAACGGTGATCGGTGGACGGTGGTCAGAGGACGGGAACGGGGCGGCCGCGCGGGGACCAGTATCCGCACAATCGCGCAAGTCCCCCGTGCTCCGCGGTCGCTTCCGTCCGCCGTTTACTGTTCACGGTTCACCTCGTATTGATCAAATCCCTCCAGGCCCGGACCACCCGGTCCAGGACGGTGCGGGCTATGTTCAACGACATGTTGGCCCGGCTCATGGCCAGGGTCACGTCGTGGGCATCCACGGAATCCGGGTCGACGAGCATCTGCTGGACCAGGGAGGTGTTCTCCATCTGGTAGGCGTTCACCCCGTCCATGGCCTTCAGAAGGGCGTCTTCGAAAGAGGGCCCCTTGACCGCGGATCCCTCCCCGAGCTGGCCGGAGGAGGTGTAATGGAGCGGGCTTGTGCGGGCCAGCCGGATGAGGTCGCCGGACGCGATATCCACGGGCAGAAGATTGTTCACCGCCATTCACTACCTCCCGATTTCCAGGGCTTTCAGGAACATGGACTTGGAACCGTTGATGATCGCCGAATTGGCCTCGTAGGCCCGGGACGCGGCGATCAGGTCGACCATCTCCGTCACGATGTTCACGTTGGAATACTCCACGTACCCCGCCCGGGGTCCGCTCTGGATGGCGTCCGGATGGGTCGGATCGTAGACCAGGCGGGTGGGCGTGGAGAGGTCCTTCTGCACTTCCGACACCCGGACGCCCCGCCCCACCCCGTTGTCCCACTGCTTGGGAAGGAAGGGAAGGCGAAAGTACGGCTGGTCCACCCGCGGCCGGAGCACGACGCGGCTTCTCCGGAAGGGTCCGCCCTCGGGGGTGCGGGTGGTGGACGCGTTCGCGATGTTGTCCGCGATGACATCCGACCGGAGTCGTTCCGCGGACATCCCCGTGGCGGCTATGTTGATCGAACTGAACAGACCCATACGCTAACTCCTGTCACCCTTCATCATCTCAACACCAGGTTGACCTGCTGGAACTCGAAATTCACCGCCTGGGCCATCAACGTGTACATCAGCTGATTCTGCAGGGAAGCCATGAGCTCCTGCTCGGGATCCACGTTGTTGCCGTTGTTCTTGGACGTGGACAGGTAGTCCAGGACCCTCCGGGGCTCGACGGTCCGGTAGTCCTTGGGCCGCCAGAGAGGAATGTGCCTCTCGTCCGTCACCTCCAGATCCAGGACGGGTTTGACCCTTTCGGAGTCCAGGGCGCGCTTCAGGGCCGCCTCGAAATTCACGTCCGAGCGCTTGAAGTTGGGCACCTCCGCGTTCGCCATGTTGTCCGCGATCACGTCCCTGCGAAGGAGCGCCACGTCCATGGACCGCTGGAGGAGATCAACCGTCTTTCCGAACGCGTTACCCTCGAACATCCCGTTCACCTCGTTCCGTTGAAAGCCTCGGTTTTCGGATACCGAAAACCCTGTTTAGTAGATCGGACGAATTCTTCAAGGATTGAAGAAGTATCCGACCTTTCACGCCCGCCGC
>JAAYUR010000126.1 GCA_012517645.1 Treponema sp. | reverse complement strand
GGGCCGGACACCTCGTCGGCCAAGCTTACATCGACCCCTCTCTTCGTCTCCAACAACCTCTGGGAGAATTTGGACAAGTATATCAACCGCTGGAAGGACAAGGACCAGATCGACCCCGCGCTCTGGAAGACGATGCGGGACGCGAGCAGGACCAAGAGCGTGTACTTGATGCCCTGGAACACCCAGGTTCTGTACGTCTACTACCGGCCGTCCATGTTCAAGGCGGCGGGGATCTCCGTGCCCAAGACCTACGCCGAATTCCTGGACGCCTGCGCCAAGCTGACCAAGGACACGGACGGCGACGGACGCACGGACGTATACGGATTCGGGATGCGGGGCTTCCGGGGAGGGCACGAGCCCTGGGGCAGCTTCATCCAGGCCCGGGGAGGAACCTTCGCGGATTTCACCACCCCGAAAGCCGTGGCGGGCATGCAGGACTTCATAGATCTCTACAAGAAGGGGTACGCCCCTCCGACCGCGCCGATGGACGGTTTCAACGAGATCATCGCCAACTTCAAGTCCGGGAAGACCGCCATGACGGTGCACCATATCGGGTCTTCCGCGGGAATGATCGACACCTTCGGGGACGACGTGGACGCCTTCCCATTCCCCGGAGACGCGGGCCGATGGACTTCCATGGGGGACACCGAAAACGTGATGTTCCGGTCCAGCAAGAACAAGGACGCGGCCTTCGAGTGGTTGGCGTATCTCGCCACAGGCAAGGGCCAAGTCACCTGGTGCTCCGTCACGGGAAACGTCCCCGTCAGCAAGGCCGTTCAGAAACTGCCCCAGTTCCAGAACAGCAGGTTCATGAAGGTATCCATCGAGGGGGCGCCCTTCGCCGGCATCTATCCCGTCCTGGATACGACCACCGAATGGATCAGCACGATCTGGCCCAACACGATCGCGGCGGCCCTGCAGGGGAAAATCACGGCTGCGGAGGCCATGAAACAGCTCCAGGCGGGTCTGTACAAGTGATGTAGTTCTAGAATCACCACGGAGGGCACGGAGATGAGAATAGGATATGAACATCCGATTTCCAGCTCCGTGAGCTCCGTGTGCTCTGTGGTAGATTCAGGAAAACCATTATCCCGCGACAGGGATGGAGACGAATGGGACGCAAGAAGAATTTCTGGCCGTACCTTTTGGTAGCCCCGGCCCTGCTGACGGTGCTGACCGTCGTGTTCATCCCGGTGGTGAACGCGATATCCATGAGCTTTCAAAGCTACGACCTTAGGCGGCCCAGTCGCATCGGTTTCATCGGCTTGCGCAATTATTCCGAGGTCCTCTCGGACCCTCTCTTTTGGCAGGCCGTTTGGAAGACCGTGCTGTGGGTAGGAATCGGCGTAGGATTCCAGTTCCTCTTCGGCTTTGTCCTCGCGCTCTTGCTCAACCGAAAATTCTTCGGACGAGGGATCGTCCGTTCGATCAGCCTAATACCCTGGGTTACCCCCGGCGTGCTTATCGGCCTTATGTGGAGATGGATCTACGACGGCAGCTACGGAGTCTTGAACGATATCCTCTTCCGGCTGGGGATCATCCGGGATTTCGTCCCCTTTCTGGCCCGGGGAGAAACCGCGTTCCCCGCGGTGATCCTGACCATCATCTGGCAGGGCATCCCCTTTTTCGCCCTGATGATCCTGGCGGGCTTGCAGGGCATTCCCGAGGAACTGTACGACGCCGCGGACGTGGACGGCGCCAACGGGGTGCAGAAGCTCTTCCGCATCACCATCCCTTCCCTCAAGAACGTGATCTTCGTGACTACCTTGCTTAGGATCATCTGGGTCTCCAATTCCGTGGACGTCATCTTCAACCTGACCGAGGGGGGCCCCGCCTACGCGACCCAGACCCTCAGCGTCTATGTCTTCAACAAGGGCAATTCCTTGAACCTCGGGTATGCCGCGACCCTGTCGATCCTACTGGCCTTGATGCTCTCCTCCGTCGCGATCGTGTACCTGCGACGGATCTTCCGGAGTCAGGAGGGAGCCCGATGAGAACGACTCCGTCCGGCGCCGTAAAGAGCCTGGCTTCCTATCTTCTCCTTGCGGCGATGCTAATATTCCTGCTCTTTCCCTTCTATTGGACCTTCGTCACCTCCGTCAAGCCGGAGAGCGAACTTTACGGCAAGACCGTAACCTATTGGCCGAAACAGGCGACCCTCGAATCGTACCGGCGGCTCTTCAGCGACTACAACTTCATTCGACCTATGACCAATAGCCTGATCGTGGCGGCTTCCACGACCCTGGTTTCGCTGACGGTATCCCTTCTCGCCGCGTACGCTTTCTCCCGGTTCCAGTTCAAGGGGCGGAAATTCCTCATGACCTTGTTCCTGACGAACAACATGTTCCCTACCGTATTGCTCCTGATACCCCTGTACGCCATCATGCGGAAGCTCGGGATTCTCTATACGCCCTTCGCGTTGATCCTGGCCTACACGACCTTCACGATCCCGTTCTCCATCTGGCTGCTCAACGGGTACCTGGCCGACCTGCCTCCGTCCCTGGAGGAGGCGGCGATGGTGGACGGGGCGAATCGAGCCCAGGCCTTCACCCGGATCGTCCTGCCCGTCCTGATGCCCTGCATCGTGGCCACCGGAGCCTACGTTTTCATGACCTCCTGGAACGAGTACACCTTCGCGGTGATGTTCACGAACGAGGCAAATCGAACCATCCCGGTCTCCCTGAAGAACCTGATCGGCCAGCTGGGGGTGGAGTGGGGGATGCTGACCGCGGGGGGGATCATCACGATCATCCCCGTATGTTTCATGTTCTTCTTCGCCCAGAAACGATTGATAGAGGGCCTGACCGCCGGGGCGGTCAAGGGCTGAAGGAAAGGAGTTCCCGCACATGGGCCGCGAATCTCTGGACGCGACGGCGCTTGCATTGCGCCGCGACATCATCAAGATGCTGTACCTCTGCCAGTCGGGCCATCCGGGTGGATCCCTCTCCTGCGTCGAGATCCTGGAAGGTCTCTACTACCGGACCCTTCGGATCGACCCTTCCCGCCCCGACTGGGAGGATAGGGACCGGTTCGTGCTGAGCAAGGGCCATGCGTGCCCCGCCCTCTACGCGATCCTTGCGGACCTGGGTTTCTTTCCCCGCTCGGATCTATGGCGTCTTCGACAGGTGGACAGCCACCTTCAGGGGCACCCGGACATGACCAAGACTCCCGGGATCGACGCCAACACGGGCTCCCTGGGCCAAGGGCTTTCCATCGCCCTGGGCCTTGCCCTCGCCGCAAAGCACAAGAGGAAGATGTACCGCGTCTTCGCGTTGGTCGGCGACGGGGAAGTACAGGAGGGAATGATCTGGGAGGCGGCCATGGCCGCTGCGCACTACAAGCTGGACAACCTTGTCGTGCTTCTGGACCATAACGGCCTGCAGATCGACGGGCCCAACGAAAAGGTCATGGGCTTGGGGAATATCGTATCCAAGTTCTCCGCCTTCGGTTTCGACTGCGAGGAGGTGGACGGCCACGACCCCGAGGCCGTCGCCTCGGCCGCAGGGCGTCGAACGGAAGGAAAGCCGAGGTTCATCCGGTGCCGTACCGTCAAGGGCAAGGGCGTATCGTTCATGGAGGGCATCGCGGGTTGGCACGGAAAGCCCATGAACGCCCAGGAATACGAGACCGCCCTGAGGGAGCTCGGAGGTGATCAAGATGCCTGAGTCGAAATCCCTGCGTGCGGCCTACGGGGAGGCTTTGGTGGAGCTGGGGGCGAAGAATGACAAGGTCGTCGTACTGGACGCGGACCTGGCCCACGCCACAATGACCAGCATGTTCGAGTCCGCGTACCCGGACCGGTTCTATAACTTCGGACTCGCGGAGGCGAACATGATGTGCGCCGCCGCGGGCTTCGCCCACTCGGGGCTTCTGCCCTTCGCGAGCACCTTCGCCCTTTTCGGAACCGGCCGGGCCTACGAACAGATCCGAAACTCCATAGCCTACGTGAACGCCAACGTGAAGTTCGGGCTCTCCCACTCGGGTCTCTCCGTCGGGGAGGACGGGGGCAGCCACCAGAGCGTCGAGGACATCGCCCTCATGCGGGTGGTTCCCAACATGACCATTTTGGTACCCTGCGATCCGATCGAAACGCGGAAGGCGGTCTTCGCTGCCGCGCTCATCGACGGCCCGGTGTATATCCGGGTGGCTCGGCCTGTGGTGGAGAAGATCACAGATCCCGATACTCCCTTCGTCCCCGGAACCATCCTCCGACTTCGGGAGGGCTCCGATATCTGCATCCTGGCTACGGGGCTCATGGTACGGGAGGCTCTCAAAGCCGCCGACTCACTGGCGGTCGAGGGCATTCGGGCGGAGGTGGCGGACGTGCACACGATCAAGCCTTTCGATGCGGACTATGTCCTCTCGGCCGCCGAGCGCTGCGGCGCCATCCTGACCGTGGAGGAGCATTCGGTGATCGGAGGCCTCGGATCCGCGGCGGCGGAAGTCTTGGCGGGAAACTCGGCCGCCCGCTTCCGCCGCTTGGGCATCCGGGACAAATTCGGGTACTCGGGCAGGCCCGCGGACCTCTTCGAGGCTTTCGGACTTACGGCCGGGCATATCGCCCGGGAATGCCGAGCCCTGCTGGGCTAGGTCGGAGGACGGACCATGAGGATTGAATCGTTCGGTCACGACGGAGAGGGCCTGTCCCGGGTCTATGAAAACGACCGATGGATGGTCGCCGTTAAGAATTGGAAACCCGCGAACGATATCGAAGGCATCGATTGCCTGGAACGGCACAACGAGACCGACGAGCTCTTCATCCTCCTGGCCGGGCGCTGCGTCCTCCTGTCCGGTGTGCGAAATCCGGGGGGAGGAACGGAAATCGAGGCGGTCTCCATGGAACCGGGCAGACTCTACAAGATCCCCCGCGGGCTCTGGCACAACACGGTTACGCGTAAGGATACCAAGCTCCTGTTGGTGGAGGCTCCGGAAACGTCCATGGCGAACAGCGAGGTCCTGCCCCTGGACGAGGCGGAAAAGGCCGCCGCTCGGGAACTCGCTCGGAAGAGCCTGTAGGGCTAATCTTAGCTTCGAGGCACGGGATACGGGACGATGAGAAGAATCCGAATCGGCATCGTAGGCGTCGGGAATATCGGTCTTGCCCATCTGGAAGCCGTCCGCCGCCTGGGCTACGCGGAGGTTTCCGCGGTGGCGGTCCGGGATGCCGGGCGAGCCGCCGCCCTCTGCGAACTCTACGGTATTCCCCGATACTACACCGATCACCGGGAACTTCTGGCGGATCCGGGTATCGACGCGATCCACGACTGCACCCCGAATCGGGAACACTTTTCCATCAACCGGGATGCTCTACGGGCGGGTAAGCCTGTCATCTCGGAAAAACCGCTGACCGTCGATTCCGTCCAGTCCGGGGAACTCGTCGAATTGGCGGACCGCACGGGCCTGGTCACGGCCGTGAACTTCGTCAACCGGCATTACACGGCTGTCCAGCATCTTAAGGGCATGATCGAGAACGGAGAGCTGGGAGAGATACGCACGGTCCACGGAGAGTTCCTGCAGGACTGGCTGCTAGAAGAAACGGATTTCGATTGGAGGGTCCGGTCAGAGATCGGAGGACCCTCCCGGGCGATGGCGGACATAGGGTCCCACTGGCTCGATCTTGCCGCCTTCCTGACGGGCCGGCGGGTACGGGAAATCTGCGCGGATACCGCCGTTTTCCTCCCGTTCCGGATAGAACCCGACCCCTCCGGCGCGAGCGGCGGCCGGCGCGTCCCGGTGGATACGGAGGATTACGGAGCCGCGCTCCTGCGGTTCGAGGGCGGAATACGGGGAGCCTTCACGATTTCCCAGGTGAGCCCGGGCCGGAAGTTCGGATTGACTATCCAGGTGGACTGCAGTGCGGCCTCTGCCCGATGGTGCCAGGACGCGCCCGATCGTCTTTGGATCGGCCGCCGGGAGAAACCCAACGAAGACCTCGTCCTGCGTCCGGAACTCTTGAACCTCCGAAGTCGATCCGTCCATCCTTATACAGGAAAGGCGGAGCGTTGGCCCGATGCCCAAAAGAACATGATCGACAGTTTCTACCGCTCGATCCTGGAAGGCGCGGAACCTGTGCACGCGGATTTCCGTGCGGGCCATGAGATCGTGCGAGTCGTGGAGGCCGCGATGGAAAGCGGCAGGCGGGGAGGGTGGGTTCCGGTCTCCTGAACGTCTGTGTCCAGGCGCAGGAATTCGAGGGCGATTAAGAAGTGAGGAAGGATCGAAGGGCGGCCTCGATGTCCTCCGGCATGAGGGGTTTAACCAGAAAGGCCGCGGGCCCCGCGGCGGCGGCGGCCTCGGTCGTCTTCGGATCGTCGTACGCGGTGGTAAAGATCACCGGAGCCCCGCCGCTCTCCCGGATCGTCCGCGCGGCCTCGATGCCCGCGAACCGAGTTTCCATGCAGATGTCCATGAACACCAGGTCCGGTC
>JAAYUR010000266.1 GCA_012517645.1 Treponema sp. | reverse complement strand
TTCCTTCCGGTAGCGGCGGATTTGTCCACACTCCCGTATGACCCAAATGGACTTCTAATACGTCCGGTTTTTTCAAGCTTACGAATCAGTTCCGTACGGTTCGAGGCATCCACAAACACCGGCGACGTTGATTATTCAACAAGTGAAGAATTGTTTAATGTGTTCGGCAATCAATATACGTTCTACATAGCCCCCGACTCAAGCAGGACCGCTTTAGTAGCTTCGGATTTTAATAGAATAACTTATTTTTCCGGATTTAATCCTTTGAGCTATACTCACCACGATCCTCCTTCCATATACGGAACATTCGGGTTCGGCATGGTCCGGAGTAGCAATCCGCCAGCCGAAGCCGTAATCGCCTGGATCGGGTATATTGACGTGGCGAACACCGTCCCGGGATTCTACATAAGTCTTCCGGGGAGCCATTGGGTGTCCGGTGCTCCGAGTTTCCCGGCGACGACGAATATCATATTCGGCGACCATGGTTTGGTGGATACATCCAAGCCCGGAAAAGCTTTTTTGAGCGGAACAACCTTACTTTACCTGTCCTGCGCGATGAGGGACGGTTCCCGTGCGATCTACCGTTGGACGAATCCCTCCACGCAACAGCCCGTTCGCTTCTCCGAGGTCTATGGCCCTCTGGTCGCCGGCCTTTCTGACGGCAGGCTCCTCGCGGAGAAGGACGGCATCCTTACGGTCCTAGACCCGGATCTTCGCTGCCTCTTCTCCTTCCCCGCCGGCAAGCTCCGGTTCGTCCACGAGCGTTGGGACGGTTCCCGGATGATTTCCGTCTTCACCCGGACCCTCTATGTCCGAACTTCCAAAAACGACGACATCGGCCGCCTCAAGGTCGAGGTCTACGAGATCCCCACCGCGGACCTGCACAGACTGGCGGATTAGCGGTATCGGAGCGGGACGAGAAGGGTTCCTCGGCTACCCAGGATCGACGACTGCCTGGCACTGTACGGCGCAGGGCGCTCGGCGAATTACCGGAAGCTCTTCTTCATGGACTGAAGGAACTCGAGCATGGAGGGATTCCCGGCGTACCGGGTCTCCAGGTCCCGGAAGTAGCGGTCTCGAGCCGCGGAATCCCGGATTCGCGCGGCGCCATCCACGATGTCTGCGGCGTTGAAGAGTACCTCCCTCTGCCCCGCCGTCTGGAAGGCTTCCAGGTAACGGGAGATGCGGGCGCGCATCCCCGGCAGGACCGCCGCCACGGCGTCGTTCTCCAGGAATTGGTCCATCCGGGCCCGGCCCTCGACCAGGGCCAGGTTCCCGCCCTTCGAAAGGATGGCGTCCTCCTCCGCGGTGTACGCCGTGTACGCGGCCGTGACCGCGTCGTACCGGGCCCGGACCGTCTCCAGTTCCACCTTGAGCCGGTCCCGTTCCTCCCGCATGGCCGCATACTCCGCGGGGGACACCCCCGCCGCGGTTGTACGGGCGGCCCTGTCCGCGGCCAGGTCCGAGCTTCCTTGGGCCTCGGCGAGCCGGGCCTCCAGGATTCGGATACGCTCCTCCGTATCGGTCCTGTATTTCTGGAAGGCCTCCGCGAGGGATCGTCCGGACCGGCGAAGGTCCTCCAGGGCCTGAGGAACCTGCTCCGCGAAGGGGTATCGGGCCAGGACGGCGGAATATCCGCCTAGAGCCTCCAGCCAGCGCCGGGCGGCCAGGTCTTCCGCGGCCGCCCTAAGGGGAGCGGCCGCGGCCTGGGTGTCCGAACCCCGCCGGGAGGCGACGAGGGCCAGGGCACCCGACTCCTTGGCCCTCTGGAGGGCCGCGGCCGCCCGGGCTTCCTCGACGGATGCCGCCGTCAGGAGGTTGCGGAACGCGGCGTCGAAGGCCGCCGCGTCCTTGGCGGTGTAGGCGGCGTCCAGGGCGGTCCAAGCCTGGTCCAAGGCGTCCTTGCGGACCAGGGAAGCCCCGGCGACGCGGGCTTCGTAGTTCGCGTCCAGGAAGGACAGGGCGGAACTCAGTTCCGGAAGGGCCGAGAGCATCCTGCGGTATGCGGCGTCGGCCTCCGAGCGGTTGCCGGAGTCCAGGGCGGCCTTCGCCTTGGCTGCCTCTTCCCGTATCCGGCCCACCGCGGACAGGGCATCGCCCACGCGGGCGGCGTCCGCGGAGGTTCGGGCTCGTTCCGCGGAGATCGCGCGCTCCACCAGGTCCACGGCGAAGAGGTCCGATTCCCTCCTTCGCGCCAGGGTCGTGAACCTGGCCAGGGAGGGGTCCGCGAGGTATTGCCGGATAGCCTCGGCGTTACGTTCGGCGTCCTCGATCCGCCCTTCCCGGATGGCCGAGCGGGCCGCGGAGTAGAGACCTAAAAGCCGATCCTCCGCGGCTCGAGCCTGGGCGGCCTCCTCGTTGTATCGAGCCAGCTCGGACTGGGCAGTCTTGA
>JAAYUR010000547.1 GCA_012517645.1 Treponema sp. | reverse complement strand
TCGTCTACGTGGTTCCCGCGCTCACCGGACTTTTATGGATCTCCGTCCTGGGGCCCGTCTTCATCACCGTCCTGCTCCTCTTCGTGAGCGGCATCCCCCTGCTGGAGAAGAGCGCGGACGCCAAGTACGGCTCCGACCCGGCCTATCAGGAGTACAAGAGCAGGACCAGCGTGTTCATTCCATGGCCGCCCAAAAGATCAGGAAAGGAGGCCTCTCGATGACCCGAATCGGCAGGGGACGCTCCGAGGGGCTCCCCGTTCCCCCCACGCGGCGGATTTTTCGCGCCGCCGTCCTTGCCGCGGCGGCCCTGGCGGTCCTGGCTTCCTGCGCGGGAGCCCCCTCCACAAAGGATATCCCCGCGGTTAGAACCATCGACTTCACCCTCTTCGAGGGGACCTGGTACGAGATCGCCCGCATCCCCGTCCCGATCGCCCGGGACTGGGTGGGCACCACGGACACCTATATCCCGAAGGGAGACGGGACCTGGCGGGTTCTCTACGAAGGCTACAAGGGCGGTTTCGAGGGAAAGAAGGGGGTCATGAAACAGGACCTCAAGCGGGTGGATCCCGAGATCGCGGGCGAGATGTCCGCCCGGCCCTTCCCCTTCACCTGGCTGCCCTACCGTCTGGTCTACTGGAACGAGGCGGACCGGACCATGCTGGTGACCAGCGGGACCACGGACTACCTCTGGCTCATGGCCAAGGATCCAGTCCCTGCCCCGGGGGTCTACGAGACCCTGGTGGAGGAGGCCCGCAGGCGGGGCTTCGACGTCTCCCGGCTGGAGCGGGTGCCCCAGAGGCGGCCATGACGGAGGGGATCCGGGACTACGTCGAGGGCCGAGCTTCGGAATACGACGGCCTGGCCCTGGACATCTGGGAGCACCCCGAGCGCTCGGGGGAGGAGGAGCGGTCGGCGGCCCTGCACCGGGAGCGCCTGGCCGCCTCGGGATTCCGGATCATCGCATACCCCGAGATGCCCCACGCCTTCGCCGCGGAGCGGGGATCCGGGAAGCCCGTCATCGCCCTGATGGGGGAGTACGACGCCCTCCCGGGCCTGTCCCAGGCCTGCTCCACCCGCCGGGAGCCCCGGGAGCCCGGAGGACCGGGCCATGCCTGCGGGCACAACCTCCTGGGGGTCGGGTCCCTGGCCGCCGCGGAGGCCCTGGCGGACGCCCTCCAGGCCGCGGGCCTTCCGGGCACCGTGCGGTACTACGGCTGCCCCGCCGAGGAGGCCCTGGGGCGGATCCCCCAGGTCAAGGCGGGGCGCTTCGACGACGCCGACGCGGCCCTGACCTGGCACCCCGCGGACGTGAACACCCCCCATCGCTACGCCACCAGCGCCAACGTGGCCCTGATCGTGCGCTTTTCCGGCCGGGCCAGCCACGCGGCCATGGCCCCCCACGCGGGACGGTCCGCCCTGGACGGGGCCCAGATCTTCAACCTGGGGCTCGAGTTCCTCCGGGAGCACCTGGAGAAGGGGGTCCTGATCCACTACGTGATCTCCGACGGGGGAGCCCGGCCGAACATCGTGCCCGAGAGCGCCGCCGTCACCCTCTACGTCCGGGCCCCCACCGCCCGGGCCCTGCGCCTCGCGACCGCCCGGGTGCTCAAGGCGGCCAAGGGGGCGGCGATGATGACGGAAACCAACGTGTCCTGGGAAGTTACCCACGGGAAGTGCGACTACATACCCAACGACGCGATCCACGGGGCGATGCTCGAGGCGATGCGCCGCATCCCCGTGCCCGCCCTTTCTCCCGAAGAGACGGCCTTCGCCCGGGACCTGGCGGCCACGGTCCAAAAACGGGACCGGGAGTCGACTCTAACGATGATCGGGGCGCCCCTCTCCCTGCTCAAGCGCCCGACCCACGACCGGGCCGGGGACTTCGGCGCGGGATACCGCATCGGGGGATCCCTGGACACCGGGGACGTGTCCTACGTGACCCCCACGGGGCAGATGAACGCCGCGACCTGGCCCCTGGGCGTCGGTGCCCACACCTGGCAGTCCTGTTCGGCCTCGGGCTGGTCCGGGGCCTTCAAGCGGATGCGCTGGGCTGCGGCGGTCCTGGCCGCGACGGGCTTCGCCCTGGCCTCGGACCCGGCCCTCCTCGCGGCGGCCCGGGCGGAGCACCGCCGGAAGACCCGGCCCTACCGCTCCACCATGGACTTGTAGGGGACGCGGCGGCGCAGCGGCCGATCGGGGTCGGGGGACACCCCTCGGACACCCCGGTCGGAAGCTCCGGGGGAGACATAGCCTTCGCGGGTCCCTCAGGACTCCGCGGCTCGGACCCTGCGCACCGTATCCAGGGCCGTTTCGATCATGGCGTCCAGGGACCGCTCCCTATCCGCCGGATCCATGTGCAAGCCCTTGAGGCGGAGGTCCGACACCGTGAACATCGCCAGGGCCCGGCGGCCCAGGAAGGCGGCGTTGCAGTACAGGGCATAGGCCTCCATGTCCGTGGCCACGCAGCCCATCCGGGCCCAGGGGGTCCAGGGCTTGTCCACGGCGTGGTAGCGGGAGAACTGGTCCAGGCAGACCGTGTTCCCCACCACGAAGCGCCGCCCGGCTTCCCGGGCCGCGGCCACCCCGGCCTCCAGGAGCCCGAAGTCCGGGATAGCCGAGAAGGTGCCCCCCAGGCCGTACTGCTCCGCCCAGGACGAGGAGGTCGAGGAGGCCTGGGCGAAGACGAGGTCCCCCAGCTCCATGTCCTCCCGGAACCCCCCGCAGGTGCCGACCCGCAGGATGTCCCGGACCCCGAAGACCGAGAAGAGCTCGTAGGAGTAGATCCCCATCGAGGGGATCCCCATCCCGGAACCCATGGCCGAGACCTGCACCCCCCGCCAGGTGCCCGTGTATCCGAGCATCCCCCGGACGGAGTTGAACCGCACGGGGTTCTCAAAAAACCGCTCGGCGATGTACTTGGCCCGAAGGGGGTCCCCGGGCATCAGGACCGAGGGGGCGACGGGTCCCTCCGGCACGATATGGGGCGTGGATACCGAGGGGATGCCCAGGGGATCCGAGGGTTCACGCGCCCCGCCCGGGGCGGCGCCGGAGCCGTTCTTACCTTCAAGCCCCGTCATGGCGCTCCTCCCGTCAGCTCCGCGATCGTCCCCCGGCACCGGTCCGCGATGCGGCGGATGTCCGCCATCGCCTCGGCCTGGTCGAAGCCCTTCATGCCCGTTCGGTCCCAGACAAGTCTGCCCCCCACATAGGTCGCGGCGACGTCGGAGGGGCGCATCGCGTAGGCGGCCGCGGAATACCAGTCGTACACCGGCTGCATGCTGAAGGAGTCCGGGTCCACCAGGATCATGTCCGCCTTCTTGCCGGGCTCCAGGGAACCGGTCACCGCGCCGAGTCCCAGGGCCTCGGCGCCCCCCAGGGTGGCAGCGCGTACGGCCTCGCGGGCCGGTACGGCCCCGCGGTTCCCGGCGCGGACCTTCTGGAGTTTGGGGTAGAGGCCCAGGATCCCCTGCATGTCCATGCCGTTGCCGGACAGGGGACCGTCCGTGGCCAAGCCCAGGGACACCCCGGCGGCGGCCAGATCCGAGGCGGGGCAGATCGGACGCCCCCCCTTGGCGTTGGACGCCGGGCAGTGGGCGACGGAAAGGCCCCGGGCCGCCGCGAGCTCGATGTCGGAGGGGTCCAGGTAGATCATGTGGGCCCCCACCAGACCGGGGTACAGGGCCCCTTCGGAGTCCAGGTACCGCAGGACCGAGCCGTGGGAGACGGAATAGCGTTCGTGCTCCGGGGTGGTCTCCGCGATGTGCATCAGGACAGGAAGTCCCCGGGCCTCGGATTCCCGGCGGACGGCCCGGAGGTGCTCCGGGTCCACCGTGTAGGGGGCGTGGGGGGCCAGGCAGGCTTTCACCAGGGGGTCCCCGGTCCAGTCGGAGATGAAGCGAAGGCCGTATTCCAGCCCCCCGTAGGGTTCCGGGCAGTCCGGGGCCGGGAAGTCCACCACCGTCTCCCCCAGGACGCAGCGGAGCCCCGCCTCCCGGGCCGCCCGGGCCACCTCGTCCTCGAAGTAGTACATGTCCGCGAAGCAGGTGGTCCCCGAGGCGGCCATCTCGACCAGGCAGAACCGGGAGGCCCGGTACACCAGGTCCCGGTCCACCAGGCGGGCCTCCAGGGGGAAGATGTACTTCCGCAGGCGGTCGTCCAGGTCCTCGCAGGCGCCCCGGAAGGCGGCCATGGGGATGTGGGTGTGGACGTTCACGAAGCCCGGCATCAGCAGCATCCCGGCGGCGTCCACCGTCGTCCCGGCTTCCCAGGCCCGGCGTTCCGCCATGGGGCCCGTAGCGGCGATCGAATCCCCCCGGACTGCCAGGAAGCCCGGTTCGTACAGGTTCCACGCCGGGTCCACCGTCAGGACCGCGGCGTTCTCGATCAGAAGGTCGCAGGTCATCGCTCGTCCCGGCCCGCGAAGAGCCGGAGCTTCCGTGCCGCCTCCCGCTTGTCCCGGATCAGGGTGACCACCACGAAGCCCAGGATGGTCACCGCGTACGGAAGGGCCTGGATCAGCTCCGGCGGGAGGCCCCGGTTCTGGAGGAACGTGGCCAGGGCGTCCGCGACCCCGAAGATGAGGGCCGCGAAGATGGAGCCCACCGCGGTGCCCCCCGCCACGACCTGGGCCGCGTTGGCCACATAGCCCCGGCCCGCGGAGATCCCGGAGGTAAAGTTGGAGGTGTAGCCCATGGACAGGAAACAGCCCGCGAGGCCCGCCAAAATCCCGGATGCGATGAGGGTGAAGAACTTGATCCGGTCCGGATCGATCCCCGCCGCCCGGGCGGCCTCGACGTTCTCCCCGGTGGCCCGGATCCGCCGGCCGATGGTCAGCTTGTTCAGGATCACGTGGATGACCACCACCGCGGCCGCGGCCAGGTA
>JAAYUR010000404.1 GCA_012517645.1 Treponema sp. | reverse complement strand
CCTGGACCTTGAGTCTATCCTCTTCCAGCTTGCGGACCGCGGCGGAATCCCGGGAGTATGTCAGGTACACCTTGGCCAGGTCAACGACGGCTACGCGGGTGATCTGCTGGGCCGAGGCGCCGGCCAGGAAGGCCAGGGCCAGGATCAAAACCAGTACGGTTCGCTTGAAACTCATGGGATTCTCCTCGTCAGAGGGTGGTCTGTGTGATGCTGATGACGAACTCCATGCCTTCGGTCGCCCATTCAAACCTGCCCGCCCCGTTCATGAAGAAGCGCCGGGCGAAGTAGAACCGGAAGGGGAATTGGGGGATCGTGAAGCGGAAGCCGGCGCCCAGGCTGAAGGCCAGGTTCTCGAAGCCCAGGTCGAACAGGGAGGTCTTGGAGGGATCCAAGCTTCCGGTGACTCCGTCCTTGAAGGTCAGGAGCCCCTGGTCCGTCCGGACCGTTGCCGCGTCCAGGAACATGTCGAAGGACAGGAACTGCTTGACCAGGGGCATGCGGATTTCGACCCAGTTCTCCCAGAGGAGGGTTCCCCCGAAGGTTGATTCGGTCAGATTCCTCCAACCCCGGCCCACGAAGAAACCGTCGATATAGAGTTTTGAATTATCCGTCGCCGAGAGGGTCGAGCCGGGTTTCGGAAGGAGCAGGGAAAGACCCGTATGGCCGCCCAGGACCCACTTGAGAGACCAGTCCTCGCCGATGGGTATGTCGAAGAGGGTAACGTAGCCCTCTAGCTTGGTATCCGTCCTCAGGAACTGGTCCTGCTCGAAATCGAACAAGCCGGCCCAGGTGAACTTCTGGCTGACAAAGTAGCCCTTGGACGGGTCATACCAGAGGTCCAGGGCGTTCATGTAGGTTCGGAAGATCAGGCTGTTCGAATTGATCCAGTCTCCCGCCGAAGAAGCCAGACTTTCGCTGAAGGGCCGGAAGAGGGCCTGGTCGTAGGACTGGTTGGTCAGCCCGAACCGTACGCCTCCGGAGAGGCCCAGAGTTCCCACCGGGAATATGAAGCGGTACCCCAGGGAGAAGGTCAGGTTGAGGTTCCAGTACTCGTAGTCCATGTAGTACTCGTCCGGCACCACGTAGCCCGCGGCTTCGTACTCCGCCCAGGATGTGTAGGGATCCGGGACCGCCGCCGGGTCTCCGTAGGCGAATACGGGACCCAGGGAATCCTGCAGGGCCTGCATTCCCTTGTGCACGAAGGAGAGCTCTACGGAACCGGTCATCCGCTTGTTGAAAAGCCAGGGATCCGAGAACCCCAGGGTCACCTCCTGGGTATCCGGAGAGGCCGTGACCCCCACGGAAACGCTCTGGCCGTTGCCCAGGAAATTGCGGTCGTTCCACTTGATGAGCCCGGATATCGGGAACTCGGGTGTGGAGGCGCCGATGCCCGAGAGGGTGAGTCCGAACTGTATGTCCGCGGAACTCTGCTCCTCCATGGTTATTATGATGTCCATGAGGTTTTCCGCGCTGCCGGGCACCATCTCGGGCGTCAAGGCGGAAAAATACTGTAGGTTGTAGAGGTTCCTCAGTCCCGTTATGACCTTGGTCTTGGAGAAGATGTCCCCCACCTCGAAGGGGAGTTCCCGGAAGATAACGTGGTCCTTGGTCTTCTTGTTCCCCTTTACGATGATATTCTCGATATGGGCCCGATCCCGCTCGGTTATCCCCAGGGTGTAGGAGATGACGCGGCTGTCCGGATCCCTGCGTTCCTTCATCTCGATCCGGTTGAAGATATATCCGTTCTCGTAATAGAGATCCTCGATCCTCTGCTTGTCCGCCAGCAGGGTCGGATAGTTCAGGATGGTCCCTTCCTTTGAGCGCACCAAGGCCGCAAGTTTCTCATTCGGGAAGATGCTGTTTCCGGAGAATCGGAGCCCGCCGAAACTGTACTGGTCTCCTTCGGAAATCACGAAGGTCAGGATCAGCCGGGTCTTTTGGGCGCCCTCGTCCCGGTTCAGCTCCCTTAGGATATCCACGACCCGGGCGTCCACGAAGCCGCGGCTCTGGTAGAGGTTCTCTATCTGGTTCCGGTCCGCTTCCAGTTTCTGCTCCTGAAACAGGCCGGGCTGGAAGAGGCCCTGCTCCTTGAGGCTAAGCTTTGATTTCAAAGAGGACGCGGCAAGGGCCTTGTTCCCCTCGAACCGGATCTCCTGGATCGCGAGCTGGCTCCCCTCGGACACCTGGAAGACCAGGACCAGGGAGTTCTCGCCGCGCCCGGGCTCGGTGAAACTCGTCACCGTGGCGTCGGCGTATCCCTTCTCCATATAAAGTTTCCGGATAGCCTTCTCGTCCGCCCGGGCCTTGGCCTGGTTGTAGATGTCCCCGGACTTGAGAAGCGCGGCGCCCAGGATCTCCCCCGGGCGGAGGCCCCGGGCCCCGTCCACTCGGACGGTCTCGATCCACGGCTTTTCGGTCACGGTGAATTTGACGATCACCGTCGAGTACTCCGCGTCCCCGGGAAGGGCGATGGGACTGATCTGGTCGAAGTAGTCCAGCTCGTACACGGTGGCCTGGAGATCCATCCAGAGGGACTCCGAGAAGACCTTGCCCTTGTACGCCTGCACGGCGGAGTTCAATTCGTTCCGGTCCACTCTTTTGATGCCGGAGAATTCGATATCCTTGATGGTTTTTCCGAGGTACCAGTCCGCGGCAGGCTGGGCGGCGATTCCGACGGAGAGGACAGCCAGGAACAGGACGGCGCCGATGCTACGCTTCATGATTCACCCTTCTCAATAGGACAATTTCCACGTGAAACGGAAGGAATTATCGCTGATAAAAAGATCTTCGGGATGTAGGAACGAAAGACTCCAGTCGAACAGGAAGAACGGAGTCGTCAACTCGAAGCCGATTTCGGAGTCTAGCCTTAATGAGCTCCGATTTACAAGAGGCTGATCCTGCTGCAGCCGGAGGGAACCCCGGATGAAGACGTCGTCCCGGAGATACTTGCCCACGTAGAGGGACGTATTGTCCAGGTAGTCCGCCAGCGTGACACCTCCCTGGGTTTCCGGATCCAAACGGGCTACGTCCAGAAGCCAGCGCTGCACCAGCTCGGTGCGCAGGTAGAAGAGATCGAGGCCAAGAAGGCGGCGCGTATTCCGCTCGAATACGTTGATGAAGTTGAGCTGGGGCAGGATGTCCGTGGAGGCCAAGAGGGTCCTCCGAATATCCACGTCGGAGCCTTCCTCCGACGCGACTAGTTCGCTTCCCAGAAGAGCCGCGATCTCGGTCTGACTCAGGGAAGGCGTCGATTCCAGGGTGGGCTGGAAGTTGAACAAGCTCGCATTTTCCGCCTTGAGGGTGATCTTGACGGTTTCCTGTCCCCGCCGCGTCCGGAGCTCCGCTTCCAGGGTGACTCGAGGGTCGAAGGAGTACTGGTTCTCGTTGAAGGTCATCTTCCCGGTTTTAAGGAAAAAATTCCGTTGGATGTAGAAGAGGTTGCCCCCCCTCAGGACGGCGTTTCCCTTGAGGGCGTAGGACTGCTGTCGATCGTCGTACGAGACGGTCAGCTTGCTGGCCGGGTCGGCCTGACCGATGATGACCGGAAATTCCTTGGAGGGGAAGTAAACCATGACGCCCTTCCCGATCCGTACGTCCAAGTCAATCCTCGTATCCACGGCGGGAACCCCGCCGTTTCCTTGGGCCCCGGCTTGCATGACGGAGGGGTCGATGATGATCTCCGCCCGGGGTACGGTGAGTGCGCCGGAAAGCTCGAACTTCCCGTCCGACGCGGAAAGCAGTATGTCCGCGTCCGCGGTCCCGGATATGTTCATGCCCAGGAACCGGGTCTTGAGGGGAACCTGGGTGGACTCCAGGGATCGGGCTCGAAGGGAGAAACTTCTAGGTACCCACTGGGACATCTCGAAGGAAAGGCTCACTCCCGCCTTCGCGGTCTGTCCGATGTTGACCGTGGGCTGGACCAGGGTGACCACCCTACCGTTCGCCTCCAGGGGCGCCGTAACCGGCCCGACGGGGGCGTTCAAGTAATTCGGGACTTCCAGCAGGGCGTCCTGGAACCTCAGGCTGCCGTAGATCTCCGGATCCGACGCGATACCCCGTACCGAGAGGGCCCCCGTGGCGATTCCCGAGAGGAACCGCACGTCCGGAACCGGGATGAGCGGCCATAGGGCGGTCATCTCGATCCGAATATCCGAAAGATCCATGGATATCTGCCGATCCGCGACCTTGCCTACGACCGTAGCGGCCAGGGGGAAGGGCGGTACCGCCCGAGCCAGGAAACTTCCGTCGTCCAGGATACGGACCTGAACCTCCGCATTCTCCCCTCCCTGGAACAGAAAATCCCGGCCGGACCGCTCCAGGTTGAAGGGCCATCGGTTGGAAAACGCCTTCCCCAGGGAGGCGTCGTAGATCATCCCCCGCATGTTCAACGAGCTTGCGATCCCCGACAGGTCCGGAAATCCGTTCTCCCTGTAGGTCCCCGCAGTCATCGTTCCTTCCGTTTCGACGCGGAACCGGGCCACGTCCCCGGCCAGGAACCCGGTATAGGATCCCGCGGCGGAAAACCCGCCTACCCCGAATCCGAGCCGGGCCTGCAGGTTCTGCAGTTGATGGATCCCGTACCGGCCCGATCCGTCCCGTATCTCCAGGCTTTTTCGATCCAGGGATCCTTCCGCGGAAGCGGCCAGGGATCTTCCCCGAAGGGAACCGTCCCGCAGGGTGAGGGAAAAGGACGCCTTCGGATCGGCCGGGGTGCCGGATACCCTGATCCCGCCGTCCAGCTTCCCGGTCATCGCGTTGCCCATGATCCGGTTCATCGAAAAGGACCTCAGATCCAAGCTCCCGTTCAGGAATCCGTCGGAAAGACTGCCCGCGGCGCGCAAGCCCTCGCCCCCGGGCCCCGAAAGGCTCAACTCAAACCTTCGAGACTCGGCAGAGGGTTCTCCCAGGGAATATCGGGCCTCCCCGGACAGCCGCGCGGATCCCTCGTCCACCGAGATGGCCGGAAACACGCCTTCTTTGGGATCCGCGGTCCCTGAAAGGCGGAGTACCGGCATGCGCCCTTTTAGAGGGCCGTCGGGCTCCAGGATCAGGGAGGAGACTTGCAGCCGCCAGTCGGGAAGCCCCCGGTACTCCACGGCGGCGTTTCCCGAAGCCAGCACGATCCCCTGTCGTAGAGGCAAGGGAAGGGATTGGAAGGATACGGCTCCCCGCATCTCCGGGGGCGATAGGGTGGCTACCAGCGCTATGCCATAATCCCCGG
>JAAYUR010000071.1 GCA_012517645.1 Treponema sp. | reverse complement strand
GCGGAGGCCCTGGCGGCCTACCCGATGCGGAAGAATTTCGCGCTCGGGGTCAATTACTGCCTTATCCCCGGATGGAACGACGGCCTTGAGGACCTCGATGCCGTCGCGGCCTTTATCGGCCGGATCGGGCGCGCCTTGGTGAACGTGATCCCCTACAATCCGGGCCGGCATCCGATCGGACGGGCCCCCTCGGAGCTTGAGGTCGCGGTGTTTCTGGAAGGACTGGCCGCCCGGGGCGTGCCCGTGCGCAGAAGGATCGAGAAGGGTCGATCCCTCATGGCCGCCTGCGGCCAATTAGGAGGTTCGTCGTGAACTATCGTGGCATCCGCAAGATCGTGACCGGAACGCCCGCCGTGGACGGGGCGGGTGTCCGCCTGGTCCGCGTCCTGGGCCATCGGGACGTCGAGGATTTCGACCCCTTCCTCCTGCTGGACGCCTTCGATTCTACGAACCCCGACGACTACGTCCGGGGCTTCCCCTGGCACCCCCATCGGGGCATCGAGACGGTCACCTTCCTGGTGGAGGGGGACATCGAGCACGGGGACAGCCTGGGAAACAAGGGGAGCATCCTGGACGGGGGCTGCCAGTGGATAACCGCAGGCAGCGGGATCGTCCACCAGGATCTGCCCCGGGCCTCGCCGCGCATGCTGGGACTCCAGCTCTGGCTCAACATGCCCGCCTCCCGCAAGATGTCCCCGCCGGCGTACGGCGACCTCCCCCGGGAGAAGATCCCCGTGGTCGAGGAAGGCGGGGCCCGAATCGCCGTGGTGGGCGGCTCCTTCCGGGGAACCCCGGGCGCCAAGCGGGGGGACTACGTGGACGCGACCCTACTGGACATCGCCCTGGAGCCCGGGGCCTCCCTCGAGATCCCCGTCCCCGCCGGCGACACCGCGTTCGTGTACATCATGGAGGGCTCGGTATCCTTCGATGCGCCGGAAGCCGGGGCCTTTCAGGACCGCAGGCGGGCCGTCCTCCTTTCGGACGGCGACGCCGTACGGCTGACAGCCGGGAAGGCCGGTCCCGTCCGCTGCGTGTTCTGCTCCGGGACCCCCCTGGGCGAGCCTATCGCCTGGGGCGGTCCCATCGTCATGAACACCCGGGAAGAACTGGAGACCGCATTTCGGGAGTTGGACGAGGGGACCTTCATCCGGAAGGGCTGAGGGGGCCGGGCGTGCAGCCCCCTCAGCCGCGTCCCGCGCCCGCCTTCCTTCGGGCCATCCGGATCCCCGCCAGGCAGGCCAGGGCGGCCGCCTGGCTTGCCGCGATCAGGACCGGGAAGACAGCCCCGCCGGTGGCATCAAAAAATCTCCCGATCAGCCAGGGCAGGGTCATCCCCCCCAGGGAGCAGGCGGCCCCGAAGAGGCCCGCCGTCGAGCCCGACAGGATCCCCAGGTCCCCGGCGAGGGTGAAGGACGCGGGCACGGCGGAAGCCTGGAAGAAGCCCAAGAGTGCTGCGGCCGTCCAGACCGCCCAGGCCGCGTCCGGGAAGGCCAGGAAGACCGCGGATCCGGCCAGGGCCCCCGGGATGATGAGCGTCAGCAGCCGGAGCGGGCCGAGCTTGCGCACCAGGGAGATCCCGATAAGCCGCCCCAGGGTCAGTGAGGTCCAGTAGACGGAGGTCAGGAGCCCCGCCACCGTCTCGGAGGCCAGGCCGGCCTTCCGGGCGTAGCTGAAGGCCCAGTTCGCGAAGCCCGCCTCCCCCGCGACGGTGAAGAAAAAAAGGCCTGCGATCATCCAGAATGAAAGCGGGTTCCGGCCGGCCTCCCCTGCGCTCCGGGAGCGGGCGGGGGGGTCCGGCAGGCGGAGGATCCAGAGTCCCGCCAGGGCGGCCAGGGCCGCGAAGCCGGCGTAGGCCGCCCGGAAGGATCCCGTCCCGGCCCGGGACGCGGACACGATCAGCGGGGAGAGCAGGGCTCCGACTCCGAAGGAAAGGTGGAGACCGTTCATGTACGGTCCGGCTCTGTCCCCGTGGAGGCGGACGACCCCCGTGTTCGCCCCCGTCTCCGCCGTGCCCTGGGCCAGGCCCAGGACCAGGATGCTGGCCAGGAGGACCGGCAGGGAGGCGGCCCGGGAGACGGAGACGAGGCCCAGGGCGATGAGCCCCAGGCCCAGTCCGGTCAGGCGGTTGCCCCGGGTCCGGTCCAGGAGCCGGCCGCCCCCCAGGGACCCGGCTATGTAGCCGACCCGGTGGAAGAGGAAGAGGCTCGACAGGGCGGCCAAACCGGCGCCCGTGTTCCGGGCGAACTCGGGCAGTCCCGGGCCGAAGGACGCGGAGGCTAGGCCGATGATCAGGAAGGCCAGGTAGTACGCCAGGGTCTGGAGCATGGGGAGAGTATGGCGAGGGATCCTGGAGGCCGCAAGAGTGGCGGATCCAAGGCGCAGGAATTTCCGGGGAAGGCCCGCTTGGATATATTTTGGTATCGATAACAAAACCTCCCTTGACGTGTGATTCCGGCGCACTATCCTGTACGTATCTGGCGCTGCCGGAATCAAACGAGTCGGCCTATCGATGGAAGGCTGGTTGTGGAGAGGAG
>JAAYUR010000401.1 GCA_012517645.1 Treponema sp. | reverse complement strand
GCCCCGGGCGTTGAAACCGGCCAGGAAGGACTCGAAGGGATCCAGGTACTCCAGGGCGCTCTGCTCTCCCACGTCTCGGCCGTCGAAGAGGGTGTGGACTCGGACCTTGTTCAGGCCTTCCTCGGCGGCCCGGGTGATCAGGGCCTTTAGATGGTCTATGTGGGAATGGACGTTGCCGTCGGAAAATAGCCCGATGAAGTGCAGCTTTCCGCCGGAAGCCCGGACGTTGGCCACGAGCCTCTTCCAGGTTTCCCCCCGGAAGAGGGCCCCGGTCTGGATGGACGCGGAGACCAGCTTTGCGCCTTGGGCGAAGACCCGACCGCAGCCGATGGCGTTATGGCCGACCTCGGAATTGCCCATGTCCTCGTCCGAAGGAAGACCCACGGCCGTCCCGTGGGCCTTGAGCCGCGTACGGGGGCAGGATTCCTCGAGGGACCGGAAGTTGGGCATAAGGGCGCGGCGGACCGCGTCCCCTTCCTCATAGGCCCCGTACCCGACGCCGTCCATGACGACTAGGACCACGGGCCCCCTCCGACCCTTCCACCGGGGGTCACGTTTCAGGGAGTCGAGCATAGAACCTCCTGCCTTCCGAGGGATGGACTGCCGATACGGCGTATAGTTGTTAAGGTATTGAAAGGACGGAAGTAATGCAACCGGGTCCGGAACCGGGCGGGTCCGGGCGATCCGCCCGGGGCGCTCCGCTCTCGACCCGTAAACGGTGCGGGATCATTCCCCGAAGTACTCGATCAGGGTCTTTACGGGCAGGCCCTCCAGGATCCGGTCGTAGTGCAGGAAAGGAAGCCCGATCACGCAGAATACGCCGATGGGCCGAGCTCCGGACTCGGAAAGGAGGTCGGCGGCGGCTCGGAGGGTTCCTCCGGTGGCTACAAGGTCGTCCACGATCAGGACTCGGCCGCCCGCCGGGATATCCTCGGCATGGATCTCGATTTCCGCCTGGCCGTATTCCAGGGCGTAGGACTTGAAGACGGTCCGTCCCGGCAGCTTTCCCTTTTTCCTCACGAGGATCAGGGGAAGGCCCAGACGCTGGGCGAAGGGCGCGGCGAAGAGGAAGCCCCGGGACTCGATGGCGGCAACGGCGTCGATTCGCTCCCCCTTGTAGAGCTTGACCATCGAATCCACGCAGTACCCGAAAGCGGTGGGATTCATCAGGATGCTCGTGATGTCGTAGAACAGGATGCCCTTCTTGGGGAAGTCGGGCACCTTTCGGATGGCGTCGTCGAGGTTGAATCCCTGTGCCATGGTTATTCCTCGGGTTGGGTCAGAAATCCATCGCCGCCTTGAACCAGGCGGCCACGGCCTCGGGCCCCGATCCGATATCGAGATCCGGACCGGAAAAGGCGATATCCGTATCTTTCAGAGAGGCCTTGAGCGTCGCCACTCCCTCGGAGCCGGGGGATCCGAAGAACGCGGCCCTTCTTCCCGCCAGGTTGATTCCCTGGAAGAGACGGCGAAGCTCCGCGTAGAAAGGCGACTCGGGAGCCCGGGCGCCGAACACGTACAGCCGTGAGGCCAGAACCTCCGAAACAGTGACGGCCGAGGCCGCCCGGAGACGCACGGCGGCGCCGGAGGACTGGGCTAGCCGCTCCATGTCCCGGGCGGCCTGTGCCAGATCCTCCTGGGCATCCTCGTAGACGATCAAGGTTTTTGGTTTCATGGCTTTCACGGTTCCATACTAGTACGGCCGCTAGGGGCTGTCAACTCTCGCCCTTGCCGCGGCTTTTCGGGCACGGGACGCCCGAATGACCGCGTCCAAGGTTCCGACCCCGACGGAAAGCAGGGCGGCGGTCCCGAGAGAGGCGAGAATCTCCGGAGTCGAGGGTTTGTAGGAGTACTCGCTCTTGAACGGCCAGGGCGCATAGAAGGGGTCATACCCGGATCGCGCGTACCTCGAGATGTCGAACCCGAGGTTTGAATAGAAGAGCATGATCGGGAAGGCTCCGAAGGCGATGATCTCGAACCTCCGCAGCCCCGTAAGGAAGGGGGACCGATCCTCCTGGACGAACGCGCCGGGAAGGGCCTCCGGCGCGGCCTTCAGGCCGGAGGGCGGGGCGGGGTCGGCGGGCAAGGCGGGGTCGGACGGGGCCGAAGCCTCCTGGGCCGGCGCCGGCAGGACCGCCGAGGCCAAGATCAGGGCCAGGGCCGCCGTGAACGCCGCGGCCCGCGTCATCCGGGCTCCCTTCGCCCGAACAGTACCGTGCCGAGGCGCAGAAGCGT
>JAAYUR010000285.1 GCA_012517645.1 Treponema sp. | reverse complement strand
ATCGAAGGGATCCCGACCGATCAGGAATTCCCCCAGGCTTTCCAGGGTTCGGACGACATTCCCTCGATCCTCTCCAGTCACCGCCGGGTCGGGGGAGGCTTCCCCCAAGCCTAGAATCCCCGTTGACCCTCGGAGGATCAGAAATGCGTACTCCAGCACCGGGTAGCTTCCGTACGCCACGGTCAGCGGGATGTTCAACTTTATGTCGATAGGTCGGACCTGTACGGATTCGATCCTCATGCTAGGCTTTCCGTTCCAGGGTACTTCGGATTCGGAAAATCAGGAGAACAACGGGCAGTGCAAGAAGGTGCACCGCTCCGAAGGCTCCGAACATCGCCCGGAATCCGAGCTTCTCCACCAACATTCCCGCCAAAGGCTGGCCTAAACCGATCCCGATGTTTCCCACCGCCATGATGAAGGCGAACATAAAGGCCGCTATCCGGGGGTCCGAATATTCCATTCCCAGGGCGAAGTAGACGGTCTCGTAATACCCGAAGGCCAGGCCGAAGAGGAAAACCAGGACCCAAAGAAGCGCTGCGGACGGGGCCAGGGCCAGGGCGAAGGTGACGAGGGAAGTAACGACCACGGCGATTAGAAGGCCGTTTCGTTCTCCGGTTTTTCGCAGCAGGGGGCCTCCCGATACGCCTCCCACTACGGTTCCTATCCCGAAAATCGAGGTATATATGCCAACCAACGCGAGGGATACTCCGATTCCTTCTTTTAGAAATGCGCCGACCATGCTCTGGGCGCTGTACAGGGCCAGAGGATAAAGAATTCCCAGGAATAGAAATAATAGAAAGGAGGGGTTCCGGAATCCCCCTCGGGCATCCGGAGGGATCGGCTGGACTTCCCCCTTGTCGCGTCGGTCGTCCGCGAGCAGGGCCGGGATCATGGTTAGCAGGCCCAATCCTCCGATCAGGAGAAAGATCCCGTACCAGAGCCCCGCTGCCGAGAGATACCCCATAACCGTGGCGGTCAAAACGGAACCTAGGGCTCTGCCCCCTACCATCAGACCTTGGACGATGCCCCGATCCTCCCGCGGCGTGCTGTCGAGGGAAAGGCCGTCCGTCGTCGTGTCGTAGGTGGACATGCCCAGGGATGCCGCCACCATGCAAGCCAGGTAGGCGGTGAAAGCCGTATCCGGTCTGATCAGCGGAAGAAGCAGGAAGGCCCCGGATTGAAGAAGGAGTCCTGTAAGGATATACGGTTTTCTGTAGCCTAATCCGAACGGATTGACCTTGTCGCTGAGAAGTCCGATGAAGATTTTCAGGACGAAGGGCAAGAGGGTTATGCCTCCGATGATCCCGATCAGGGAATAGGGGAGATCATAGGATCGCAGGTACAGGACGTTGAACGTGGTAAAGAAGGTGAGGACCGAGCCCTCGACAAAATATACCGAACCGAAAAGGGCGAAGCGGATAGTCCTGCTACGGGTATCTGTCATGATCGTCATCCTTTCCGGGCATAGGAACCCAAGCCCTTGCCCGAATAGAACCATAGAAGACCTGCCAGGCAGGCGAACCAGATCAGGAACCAGAGGTTGGAGACCAGGGAAAGGGCGGGGAAATAGAGCCCCGCCCCCGCGACGGGGATCAAGATCGAACCGACCAGGGAGGCGATCCGTCCGCCTAGGCCGTAGCCCCAAAGGGGTCCGGCTGCGAGCATCGCCCCCGCGAATGGAAGCCAGTAGCTCAGGTGCTGGATCTCCTTCCATTGGACGATCCAGTATCCGGGAGCCGCGGCTCCGGACACCAGGCTGTTCAACGCTCCCAGGATGATTCCGTTCTCCCCGAAATCCGTAAGAGCGCCGGCCAGGCCGAAGAGCAGAACCAAGTATGCCCGCGAGGGGTCGGAGCTGCGGATCAACTCATATAGTCCTGTCCATGCGGAGATCCAACCCAGTAAAAAGACGCCGTCCAGGGCGAAGAGGCCGCGGATCCCGTTCAGGAATGTTTTAAGATCTTCGGGGGACAGTGCCCGGATGCCAGCAAGTACAGGAAGCCCCGGGTATTCCAGGCCGGCCGGCAGGGGGACAAAGGCAATGCCGACAAGCGTCAACGAGGCAATCGCCGCGCCGAACGCTCCGTATCGGATCGCCGAGATGGAAGGATCCCGCTGAACGGATGTGTTCATATCGACCTCCCACGGATAAAATAGAATAAGAACTATGATTCTAAAAAAGATGATGCATCATTTCTCCAAGGTTTGCAAGCTTTTTTTACCCTACCCGGGGTTGCCAAGGGCCGGTATTCGGATACGAGGAGAGCCACGGTTGTCGGGGGATACCCTCGGAGGACTTGATATCCCGTTTATGCGTCGTAGGTCCCGCAGGTGCTTTGACTATGTCCCGCGCCTCTCCAGCGCCCGCTCATGTCGGTAGTAGAAGAGGAGGTCCAGGAATCCCCGGTCCTTTCGGGGATCGACCTCGAACCCGAACAGGTGGCTCGGGCAACCGCAGTCCGAGGATCCGAAGCCCGGGACCCCCCGGCCGCCCAGACGCTCCAGGGAAGCGGCCAGCTCGCATTCCAGGTTGTCCCAGGACGCCACGGCCAGGCCCCGGGCGGACCGGGCCTGCCGGGCCAGGTAATCGATGTGCCACCGGAGGCGTTTGCCCGATCTAAGCAGATGCCGGGCGATCCGGGCCGAAAGCCCTTTCCGGGCGGAACCGGCGTAGACGTACCAGCCCGCCGGAAATGCGATCCGGCCCAGGCTTCCGGTCTCGATCTCCACGGGCTCCGGGAGCTCCAGGACGACCATGTAGCTCCCCCGGTCCGACGCGGCCAGGTCCGTGTGCCCCAGGTCGATGGGTACCCTGTCGGAGACGATCCGGACCCGGCCGTCCTCGGCGGTCTCCAGGGACACCGCCCGGAGGTCCAGGGCCGGCGCCAGCCACCCCAGGGCCGCGGCGAAGGAGGGATCCGTGTGGAGGTTCGGGACGAAGACCCTAGGATTCCCGTGCTGGATCAGGAAGAGGACGTGGCAGGTCCAGCCTTCCCGGGAGAGCGCGGCGAGTTCCTCCAGGTGCCGGAAGGCCCGGGAGCTCGGGGCGTCCGGGAATATCGCGACCCCCCGCTCCACCAGGGAGCAGGACTTCACCTCCGCCAGGTGGCGGCGGCCGGAGGGATCCTCGAAATAAAAATCGAACCGGGAGCCGCCGATCCGGCGCTCGGGGCGGATCCTGGGCGCCTCCGGAGCCTCACCAGTCCTTGACCGGGACGCCCAGGAGCATACGCAGGTCCACGAACTGGCCGATGTGGTAGGAGTTGTGGTCGATCACGAGGCCCGCCATCTGGAGGAGGGTCTCGTCGATGCCGGGCCGGACCGGGGCGTAGAGGTCCCGGCCGGGATCCCGGACCATCCGGACGACGGCCGCGAGGTCCCGGTTGAACTTCTGCGCCATCCGGTCCCAATCCGCCGCCTCCGCGGGGCCGTCCTCCTTGGGCCAGAGTCCCGAGGGGTAGGGCGGGCTCACGTGCCCCTCGTTCAGGGCGTAGAGGAGGATGTCCTCCTGGCAGACCGCCAGGTGCCACAGAAGGCCCCAGGCAGTGTGATCCAGGCCGGGTATCCGCTTGCCCGCGAGCTCCACGGGGAAATCCTTCACGGCCCGCTCGAAGGGGATGTGGGCGGACATGCCCGTCAGGTGGAGCGCCAGCCACTCCCGGTTCGGGTCCTCGGCCTTCGTTGTCGTCGCCATGATTCCGCCTCCTTACTCCAACGGTTGGGCCGCTCGGACGGCGGCCGGGGCTTCGATCGCCTTGGCCGGCGTCGGCTTCCGGAAAGGCGCGCGTGGGAGGAGACCCAGTCCCGGAAGGCGGGCAGGGTGGACGATACCAGGCTCACGAGGTCCGCGGCCATTTCCGGTTGGTACGTCGACAGGATGAAGGCGGCCAGCTCGTCGTCCGAGTCCTCGTCCATGACCGCGGCCCGGAACTCGTCGAAGGTGATCTCGGCCCGTTCCGCCTCGTACCCGGAAGCGGCTCCCGCAGTTCTCTCGGATACGAGGAGCGCCTTCAGGGAAGTCTCCGTTCGGGGTTCCTGACGGTACAGGAACAGAAGGTCGAGCAGAGCCGTGAAGCGCTCCTCCCGGTCGCCCTCGATCAAGCGGGGCAGGATCTCCCGGATGTCCCGTTGGCGGAGCCCGAGGGTCTTCAGGTACTTGCTTCCGCCCTCGATGAATCCCGCCACGACGTCGGACCAGATCTTCGAGTGCACGATGCTCGGGATGCCCAGCGCGGCTCCGAGGGGGACGAAGGCCGTCGCCAGAGGCCAGGCCAGCACGCTTCGGAAGAAGTTCGCCCGGACCACCTTCCGGTCGAACCCCCGCAGGGTGTTGTGGGCCGCCAGGTACAGGCCGTTGGCGAAGGCGATGAAGAAGAATTTCGCCGCGTCAAACAAAAGGCCCTCCGCCGCGAAGGGCCAGAGGGCGTCGAACCTCGATTTTACGAAGGCCATGATGGGCACGGAGAACCCGGTCCAGAACAGGGACCGGGCCACGTTGTCGAAATTGACGCCCTTGAGGCTCCACGCCCTCATCCGGGCTCCCCGGCTCGCCACGAGGTCGGCGATCGAGTTCCGGAACCCCGTGATGAAGAGCCACAGACCGGCGTAGAAGGCGCCTACGAAGCGCTGGGCCACCAGGAAGCCGATCGTCGTGTGCAGCAGATTCAAGAGCCCGGGATTGAGGTAGCGCCAGGCGCGTGCGGGGGGAATGAAGGACGCCTCGGCGTCAGTCTCGTCCCCGATCCGGTTGAGCCGGCCGCCGCTCATCTTCCCGAGGCTCAGGATCCTGGGAGCCTCCGCCGCCTCCGACTCGGATACGGGAAGCCCGCGCGCCTGGATCATCGCCGAGACCAGGGGCGGCAGGGCTATGTGCCGCTTGGCGAACCTCTTCCGTCGAGATCCCGTGATCCGGTCCTCGCGAATGAAGCCCATGCCGGGCACCGTAGGAGTCCGGCCCGTGGAATCGCTGCCGCAGACCGGGACGAACGGGGCCTTCCCCGCGGCCGCGCTCCGGACGTTGAGCTCATTGACCAGCCGGGCCAGCCTCAAATTCTCTTCCGGGTCGCGGTTCAGGGAATCCTGCATGTTGAAGATCTCGACCTCGTCGATGATCCCGCGGCACGATTCCAGGAGCCTCCGGGCGGCGTCGTATCCGTGCTCCAGGGGATGCAGGATCCGGAGAGTGCATCCGGCTTCGGACAGGATGGAATGTATTTTCCTGAGATCGGTGAATATCGTCTGGTAGTCGCCGATCTCGGGATTCGTGAAATATTGCTTCCGAAGACTCTCGGGGTTGAGCTTCCTGTATTCTTCCCGGATCCGGGCGTACCGATCGTCCACGATCCGGAACTCCCAGTCCGAGAGGAGCTTCCTGCGCAAGCCTATCCGGGCCTTCTCCCTGTGCATCTTCGTGAGCATCACTCGATTGAAGAGGATGGGCTTGTAGCGGGAATACAGGTACTCTCCCAGGTGCATGCGGTTCAGACTCGTTTTCGGGATCGAATCGGTCAGGTCGCCGAATTTCAGCTTGGGCAGGACGTACAGATCGTTTTCCGGCCAGCCCGCGTTGAGTTCCTCGAGTCCGGACGCGTTGAAGTGCCTGAGAAGGGCCCGGACCGCCTCGACACGGTTTTCCTGGTTTTTCCGAAGGCCGTCCAGGATGTCCCGGAAATCCCGGGATCGCTGCTTGAACCATCGGGCCGCGTCCCTGCCGTTCTTGAAGCGGGGCAGGGCGGCAAGGAAATGGAAGCGGTGTTCGTGGACCAGGATGCTGAACTCCAAAGCCGGTTTGACCCGGATGCCCAGGATCCTGCCCGCGTCCAGGGCCTCCTTCATAAGGTCGATGGAATCGATCGACCCGTAGGCGATGGTCAGCTCGGAGATCCCCTTTATGAAGGCGTCGATCAAGAGCTGAGTCGGGTTCTTGCGGCCCGAGGTCGCCGTGTCGTGGACATGGTCATCCCACCCCGCGTCCAGGTTCTTGAGGCGCGAGTCGGTCTCCGGGATCTCTACGACGTTGAGTTCGTCTAGAAGCTTGCGGATCACCGACTGCTGTCCGTGGCTGGATACCGAAAAGTCCTGCAGGAGCTCGAGCTGGCGCCGCCGGTCGTCCTTTTGCTTGATGGCTTCTTTAATGAGCCCCAGCTGCACCCGGGCCGTGTTGAGCGGAAGGTCGAGGGTCTTGGCGTGGAAGGATACCTCGACCAGCATTCGGAGCGCCCGAAGCCTCGCCCGGGAATGCTTGGACTCCAGGTCGTTCACGACCGTGATGTAGGCTTCCGCGATCGAGATCCGACGTTTCTTGAACCAGCGGGATACCCCCAACGGGTGGGACCGGGGACCCGGGTCGATCGCGGCGGGCGCGTCGATCCGGGCGTTCAGTTCCCTCCGGAGTTTGTACAGTTCCGAGGAGAAACTCAGGGCGTTGACGAGCCGCGTGTAGAGCCTTGCAAGGCCCGTGTCATGCATAAGCTCGTATTCTATCACACCTTTCGCGCTGGGGATAACGGGTCGGTCGACGGAGCGAACAGGGGATCCGGCCCCGCCCGCCAACGACGCCTTTCCGTCACTCCCGCTTACCAGCCCGGATACCGACGGTGGATATATCGTTCGGCTTCTTCCCGGATCGAGGAGTAGTCGTCCTCGGGGCGAGGGAAGGACGAGTCGGAAAGAAGCCAGTCCCCGATCCCGAACAGGTCCTCCGCCATCGCTTCGATCACCTCGCGGAGTTCGAGGGGCTCCCGCCACCGGTCGGGGATCGAACCGGCTCCCAACATCGCTCCCAGGATGTTGCCCGTGACGGCGCCGGTGGAGTCGGAGTCCCCGGTGATGTTCACCGCCATGCATACGCCTTCCTCGAAGGACGAGGCCCGAAGGGAGCAGAACACGGCGATGGCCAGGGCCTCCTCCGCGGTCCAGCCTTCACCCAGTCGGCGGATGCAGGAGTCGGCAGATTCCGTCCCCGCGGCCAGGCGGCGGGCCTGGCGGATCGCGGCCAGGGTTTCCTCGTGCCTCGGGACTTTCGTCACGACATGTTCCGCGGCGTCCAGGGCTGTCGGGAGATCTTCCCCCTCGACAAGCCGGCGAATAATCACGGCGAGGGCGCCCGCCGGATACTGTCCGGAAGGGTGGCCGTGCGTGATGGCCGCCAGGGAGTTGCCTATCTCGAATACTCTCGAGTCTGATTTCAGTTCTGAGAAATGAACGGCCGCCGCGTAGAGCCCGACGGGGGCCATCCGCATCACGGCGCCGCAGCCCTTGGAGTCGTTACGTGCGTTCAATTGCCGTGTGTCTTTCGCACAGGAAGCAAGGGAGGAGATGCAAGTGTTGCCCGGGGCGCGCCGGCTGAAGAGTTCCCTATGCCCGATGAGCCAGCCGTCCATCCCAAACTTGGTCTCATCCAAAGAATAACCCTGGGTGGCGAGCCAACGAAGATAGGCGTGTTGTGTCACCCCTTCATAGGTGGAAAGGCCGCGCAGGCAGCCCCGCACGTGGGCACGGATCATGCCCTCCGCGGTGAACAGGGTCATCTGGGTGTCGTCGGTGATCGCGCCGATCTTCCCGTACGCGGGCACGTAGTCCCGGATACCTCCGGGGCCGAACCGGGCCAGGATCGCGGGCCGGTCCGTGAACTCCACGGGTGCCCCGAGGGCGTCCCCCACGGCCCCGCCCAGGAGGCAGCCCCGGAACCGCTCCGCCCGGTCCGCAAGGCGCTTGAAGGAATAGACATACCGCTCCTGTTCCCGCGTTTCTATGGCCCCTTTCCGGGCGGCCCGCACTCTCCGGACCGCTTCCACGGGCGACACGCCCAGTTCCACGAGGAGCCGCGCGGCGATCGTCCCGGACCTGCCGAGCCCGCCTTTGCAGTGGACGCACACGCTGCCGCCCCGGCGCAGGATGGAGCGGAGGAGGGGCCCGGCTTGTTCCCATTGAGTCTCCCATTCGGGACCCGGAAGGCCATAGTCCGGTATGGGCAGGGAGAAGTGAGCCATGCGAGCCTTCGCCCGTTCCGGCAGGGCCTCGACGCCAAGCGACTGGTACTCTTTGGGCTCGATGAGGCTGACCAAGGCTTCTGCGCCCCAGGCCCGGATCGCGTCCAGGTCGATGTCGAGGTCCCGGTTCCAGGACCCGGAGGCCGCGTCGGGCTGCTTCTTGCCGGGGCAGATCGTCATGCCGATACGTCCGCCGCCCGGGGCCGCGGCAGCGCCAATCTGCAGGGGATCCGTGATGCTGGTGCGTTCCATGCCGAGAAGTATGGGGCAGGAAAACAGAGAGGGCAAGATTGCTGGAGCGGGCCGGCCGGGGTGACGCTCGGCCGGTCCGGCTCGCAAGGAAGGGATTTCGGGTGCCGCTATCTCTTGCCGGATCCGGAACCGGACTTCTGTCCGCCGCCCTTGTACTCGCGGTTGTTCGGATTCATCTGGTTGGCGCGATTGTCCACGCCCGCTTTGTGCGCGGAGTTGTTGGGGTTCATGCTGTTCGCTCTCTGGTCGTTCGGGGTCTGGTGTTTCGACATGGTTTTCTCCTTGTTTCGAGAGATTCAAAAGCCGCCCGTCGCCGGGCGGCCGTTGATCGCGCTTCCGATCACATCCTCGTAACCGCGATGGCTCCGGGGTTCACGGGCCGTCGGACGCCGGGATCCTGGAAACCGTCGGCGTGCCTCTTCTCGGGGTGGTGCCACCAGTAGCCGTTCCGGTTCAGGTACTTCTCCAGCTCAGGCTTGATCACGGGGACGCCCCCCGGGGAATGCAGACCCCGGCCGGTTATGATCGTCAGGCGCTCCACGTCCTTCCGGAGGGCCCAGGAGGCGGTCTCCATGGCGGCGCCGAGGTGGAACCCGTGGAGGTCCACGACCAGGGACCGGATTCCGCGGCTCACTTCTGGAGTCCTTCCTTCACGCCCCGGGCGATCGCGTCGGCCATTTTCTGGAAGGTGTCCTCCTCGGGCTTGGGCTTGGTGAAGATCTTCACGTAGTTGAGGTGTACTTTCACGGTCGAGGACACTTTGCTGCCGACCTTCTTCTGCATCTTCTGGATAGCGTTCCGGGTGGCCTCGTCGAGGGTGGCGCCGGGAACGATCAGGGCGCCGGTCTCCATGACCTCGTCCGTCTCGACGTCGAAAAGGTAGTAGTCGAACAGGTAGCGTTTGTCCGATTCCTCGGGGAACACGTCGAACGTCTGGCCCTTCACATACTGTTCTTGGTTCATATCGGTCTCCTTCCGATGATTCTCCCGAGCGGCGCTGGACGGCTGCTCGATCTTGGACTGAATGAAGTCCTCGTAGAGGACAGGATTCCCGGTCTTCACGGTCACCTCGAAGCTGTCTCCCGCGATAAACGCCTGTGTTCGGTCCATCCAGTACCCGAGTCCGATGTTCCCGTTCACAAACTCGAGAATTTCCGGACGCGCCAAGTACTGGGTGTCGTACGAGAAGTTCGGTAGGTCGAGGTTGGCTAGGAGCTTGTATGCGGCCGATACCCGGAGGACGCGGCCTTGTAGATTGAGGGTCAGGGACTGACCCCAGTATCCCTGGGAATTCTTTAGTTCGAAGATAAGGAGGACCTTCGAACCGATCATCTGGCAGGTCCGTACGGTGATGTCGACAGCCATGTCTCTCCCCCTTTATGCGCTCTATATAGCAAGCGGCGTGCCAAGTTCCTGGTCGGCTCCGGCGTCGATTAAAAGGCGCCCTTTGCCGGTTTTTTTGTCGGTGCAAGCCCTAGACCTCTCCAGGATCGGATATTTATCCGGTTTCCGCACCATTTCCCGGATTTTGTTCCGACTCCAGGGCGTTCCGAATAGTCTTCTCGTCCACCTGCAGGGCCCGGGCCGCCGCGGCGTAGCTCCCGTGGATGCCGACCGCCTCGCGCACCGCGGCCTTTCGGAACTCGTGGATCCGGGCGCGCAGGGGACGTTGCCGCTCCTCCCAGGGCTTCGGGGACGGCGACTCGTCCGTCGTCCCGGCGGGCGAAAGCTTGGCTCTGAATCTACGAACAGCCCCCGCCAAGGCGTCCTCGATGTCCTTCGACTGCAGGTACAGGATCTGGATCCAAAGCGCGAGGCTGATGAGGTCCCGGAGGTTGCCGGGAAAGGGGTAGGTGCGGAAGAAGTCCCCGAGGCCCGGGTGTCCGGGATCGAGGGCGAGACCTTCCAGCCGGACATGCTCCTGCCACACCTGTCTCCAGAGTTCCGGCAGGTCGTCCCGGAGTTCCCGGAGCGGGGGGATCTCCACGGTGACGAGGCTTATGCGGTCGTGGAGATCCGGATCCAGGAGGAGGGAAAGCTCCTCCTCGGTCTTGTGGGACGCGAACACGAGATCCACGTCCGCCTTGAGTTCCCGGCCCGAAGACCCCACGGGGCGGTAGACGTGCTCGGGATCCTGTAGGACGCGGACCAGCATTCGCTGGACCGTGCGGGGCAGGTCTTGCACCTCGTCAAAGAAGAGTACGCCCCCGCTGGATTCTCCGATCAGGCCCGGGGTGTCCCGGTCCGCTCCGGTGAAAGCGCCCCGGACGTGGCCGAACAGGGTGCTCATGGCCAGCTCGGGCTGGAGGGATCCGCAGAGGATTGTGTGGACGGGTTTCCCCTTCACCCCGCCCAGGAGCCCCTCGACGAGCCGGGTTTTCCCCGTGCCCTTCTCTCCGAGCAGGAGGATGGGGATGGCGGGTATGCGGGAGGCGGTGAAGATCGTGTCCAGGGCCCTGCGGAGGGGGTCCGAGACGATGCGTTCCCGGTCGTACCGGGCCTGGACGAAGGGGCCCGAGGATTTCCGAAGCCGGAGATCCAGGGATTCCACCGGAAGCTTGAGGACCCGGTAACGGACGGGACCCCCCGGTCCCGTCCCTCGGACCCAGAGGTTGGTGGGCTGGGGGAGCCTGCCGGCGTACTGGAGCATGACCAGGACCGAGTGGAGGACGGGGTTCTCCACGGCGGCGTCGACATGGAAGGTGTCGCCCTTGTTCCGTTCGAGGTAGGGAACCAGGGTAGCCTGAAGGATGTCCCAGCCGATGGAATGGACCATGTCCGGGGACAGGGCCGCTTCCAGCATTTCGCAGGCAAGCCCCCCGGCCTTGCCTGGAAGATCCCTAAGTTCCCGCTCTGCCCGTTCCCTGTGCTCGGGCCGGGCGAGACATACGACCCGGTCTATCTTCCCCCCGATGGCCTTTTCGAGTTCCCGCTGGAAGAGTATTATCTGGGAAGCTCCCATCTCGGGGGTATATACGGATACCAGGACTTGTTCGTTCATGGTTTAGATTCCCTTATCTGCACGCCAGTATACACCAGGAATCCGCGTAGATAAGGGTCTTCTTTCAGTCCTCCGGCTCTTCCCCGGAACCGTCCTCCAGGTCCTCTTCGGACTCCTCCTTGGGATATCGGCCCGAAAGTTCGTCCGCGACCGTGGAGAATGTGTCGATTCGTGCGGACAGGAGGTCCGGGTCCCGGGTGTACAATCCGACGGGGCCGGCTCCACCTTCCCCCGTCTCGGGCCCCTGGAGGACATCGAACAATTCCTCGAATGCCGATGCCGGGCCTCCGTAGGGAAAGTCCAATCCGGCCAGGTCCGTCCCGGCGAATCCGCCGGCCGCCAAGCCGGCCTCGAGGTCTTCCTGGAAAGAACCCTGTTGGTCCTCGGGGATTTCGTAGAAAAGTTCTTCCAGGGTCTGCCAGGCTTCCGCGAATCCCTCGTAGTCCGGGGACTCGTAGATCTCGCCTTCGCCGTAGAGGCCTAGAAAGTGTACGCATTCGCGGCCTTCGGAAAAGTCATTGAACTGGCCGCATACCGGGCAACAGTCCATCGTGTCGTCCAGCCCTTCTGAGGCCAAGTCGCAGTCCACCAGGCGGACTTCGTAGCCTTGATCCTGCAGGGAGAAGATCGTTTTCCGGAGATCGTCGGTTCCCCGGACTGTCCCCGCGAGGGACCCGTTGGCGTTCTCTTTGATTTCCACCCGGTATTCCCATTCTCCGGTCCGGACGATCTTCGCGATCTTATTTTCAGCCATGGTTTCCTCCCGTTTTTTCCCGATTCGCCCGGTTCCGTCCGGACCGAAGACCGCGGCACGGCCGGGGCGACGCCCGGCCGGTCCGCGCACACTTTCTGGGATTATTTTGAATAGTTTTAGGATCGTTTTGAATGGTTCCGGCCGGAGCCGGGGATCAGAGCTTCGACACCACGGGCGTCGCCTCGGCCATGATCCCCTGAGCTATAAAGCAGGCACCGTGCCAACCGTACAGAATGTGTCGGGCAGGCTTGGGAAAGCCACGGCGATAGGATCTCGGCTCTCCCCGGGGACCGAAAACAGTTCCTTCCGTTCCGCCGGTACGGAACTTTCGTTACATCCTTTGACCCCAGGCCGACTCGGGCACGTAGATCTCCTGTAGCTTCCAGCCCGGGGACACGGCGTTCGAGAGGCCCCCGACGTGGTCGTAGTCGATGGGCACATAGCGCCCGGGCTTCAGGGTAACGCCGTCCGGGGTGGTCCAGGCCTCGACCTGGAACCAGGTGTAGGAGCCGGGGAAGGAGCCCTCCTCGTAGGAGAGGCAGACCGCGTGGCCGGTCGACCCGTGGCGGGAGGGGGCCAGGATGCCCAGGTAGGGCTCCCAGCCCCAGAAGCGGAGGAGGCCGGCGGTGTAGAGGGCGAAGTCCTCGCAGTCCCCGCCCCCGGCGGCCAGGAACTGGTCCGGGCGGAGGGCGGGCTCGTTGGGTTCGTAGCGGAACTCCCGCCAGGTCTTCTCCTGGAAGGCCTGGAGCTCCTCGAAGGCGAGCCTGCCGGAACGGTTGAGGTCCGCGGCCAGGTACCGAGCCTCCAGGGCGCGGTCGGCCAGGCCCGTGGCGGCCCGGAAGTTCGGGACCCGGATGGCGGCGATCGCCTCCAGCTTGTTGAAAGTGACCAGGCCGAGAGAGGGCACTTCGTAGCGCTCCAGGGCCCCGGAACGGACCGTGCGGAGTAGTCGGCCGGCCACGACGGCCTCCTCCACGGCGGGGCGCGGGGGGGACGGTTTCGGGGCGGGGACGACGGCTGCGGGGGCTTTCCCGGGGTACGCGAAGGGAGCCGGGCTTCCCTGCTTCGACATCAGGTTGGACGCCATCGCCCCGAAGAAGGCCAGCGCCAGGATCACCCGGAACACGGTCCCGAGGGAGCGGGCGGCGTCCCCCGGTTCGGGCCGCGCCGGGTCGTGAGGGGGAGAGCCGTCGATGCTAACCGTGGTCTCCGGGGCCGCCCGCGGGATGGATGCAAGGACGGCGGGCGCCGGGGTCCGGGGCCCCGCGGCGGCGGGCCCGGCCGGCCGGGGCGACCAGTAGGCGTACTCCGGGAGGGGGTTCGTCTCCATCCACCGCGAACACTCGGACCAGGCGGCCGCGGAAGCGAACCCGGGGGCGGGGACCGCGAGGGCCTCCGCCGACAGGACCCGGTCGGAGCGGAAGGTCCGCTCCTCGCCCCGAAGGCGGCACCAGGCCCGGAGGTAGAGAACGCCGTTCCGCCGGCGGATCTCCCGCACCTCGATGGTCCGGACGCTTCGGCGGCCGGATTCGGAGACGTACTGGATCCTGTAGGCGGCGCCGGGTTCCCAGTCCATGAGGTTCCCTCCGCCTTCTTCTATT
>JAAYUR010000246.1 GCA_012517645.1 Treponema sp. | reverse complement strand
TATACCTCCGCCCCCCGGCCCGACCGGGCGGAGACGTTCCAGGGTATCGACGAGTCCCTGGTCCTCCGGGCCCGAGGGCACCCTGGAATACCTGCCCGTCGCTAGGCCGGAGGGACCGGAGTTCCTTCCCTTCGACCGGACCCGCTTCGACCCCCGGACCGGAACCTACGTCCACATCCCGGTCCAGCGTCCCATCCTGGCGGACGCCCCAGAATGGGCGGGATACGCCGCGGTGCTGCTCTTCGTGTTCGTCCTCGGATTCGGAGCCACCCTCGCCGAGCCTTCCCTGAACGCCCTGGGCTCCACCCTGGAGGAGCTGACCACGGGGACCTACAAGCGGACCTTCCTGGTGCGAACCGTGGCCGTGGGGGTGGGCTTCGGGATGGCGGCGGGATTCGCGCGCATCCTCCTGGACCTGCCCCTGATCCTGGTGCTGGGTATCCCCTACCTGGCCGCCCTGGTCCTCACGGCCTTCTCGTCCGACGAGTTCATCGGCATCGCCTGGGACTCCGCGGGGGTCACCACGGGGCCCATCACCGTCCCCTTGGTCATCGCGGCGGGCCTGGGGATCGGGGAGCGATCCGCCGCCCTGGACAGCTTCGGCGTCGTGGCCGCCGCCTCGGTCTTCCCGATCCTGGCGGTCCTGTCGTCCGGTCTGGCGGTACGGCTTAAGGCGCGGCGGGCCCTTGCCGTGAACCTGGACGACCTGTGAGGCGGGACATGAAGAAGGAACGCGTATCCAAGATCACCTGCATCGCGGCATCCTCCCTGAGATCTTCCATCCTTTCGGCCCTGGAGGACTCGGGACTCAGGGACACCTTCGTCCAGCGGGGCAAGCAGGTCTCCCTGGCGGACCGCGCCGGGATGTTCCGGCTGGTTCCCCGGGTGGAGCTGGAGGATTCGGCTGCGGACATCTACCGGTTCTACGCGCCGCCGGATCGGGCCGAGGAGATCTGCGCCCGTATCTCGGACTTCGCGGGCCTGGCCCTCCCGGGCCGGGGGAGCCTCTTCGTGGAACCCGCTGAGATCGTACGGGGCGCCTCGGTCGGGGCGGCTCCGCCGGACCCGGAATCGGGAGAGGAGCCGGGCTCCGGGAAAGGTACGCTCTCGGACCGGCTCAGACTCCCTTCCGGGCTGCAGGACTACACGGCCTTGACCTGCATCGTCCAGCGGGGGCAGGGAGACGCCCTGGCGCGGACGGTGCTCGAGATGGGTCTCTGCGTGCCCGTGGTGACCTACGGCCAGGGCATGGGACTGCGGAACAAGCTGGGGCTGCTCCGGATCACGATCCCCGTGGACAAGGAGGTCATCTACTTCCTGGTGCCCGCCGCGGACGGCCCCCTGGCGGAGAACATAGCCGTGCACAAGGCCCGGCTGGACCGGCCGGGGCAGGGCTTCATCTATCGCTGCCGGGTCCGGGCCGCGGCGGTCAATACGAGGATGAGCCGCTCCCGCAGGCGCCACGTCGCCTCGATGGAACAGGTCATCCTGTCCGTGGATTCCCTCCAGGGCTCCACGGACTGGAGGAGGATCACGGCCCCCTCCCGCGGCCGGGGCGGGCAGATCGACGAAGGTCCGGCCCTGGCCTGCCTTTCGGTGATCTGCGACGAGGGACGAGCCGGCGATTTCGTGCGGGCGGCCATGGAGGCGGGAGCCGGCGGCGCCACCCTCATGCGGCTGGGCTACCGGGACCTCCCCGGCGCGGCCGCGGAACATCGGGGAAGGTCGCCCTCCCACGCCCGGGAGACCTGCGACCTGATCGTGCCCGCCGACCTCATCGACGACATCCTGGAAGCCCTGGCGGACCGGGGTCTCTTCGAGCCGGAGGTCTACGGGCTGGTGGAGATCACGAAGGTGGAGAAGGCGGTCACGTATCGAGGATGAACGCGATTAGACTAGGCATCGACGAAGCGCGAACATCAAGCTTGACCGTCCCACAGGGTCCTCAATTCTCCGGGCGGAAGCGCAAGGGTCCCGTCGGCCAGGGGGAAGGGGCGGGAAGTCCGGCACAGGACGTACTTCCTGCCCGGTTTCCAGGGCCCCCGGAAGGCGGCAAGCTCCCCATGGACCGCCCCCATCGTCCTGGCATCCCCCTCGTCGGGATGCTCGGTCCATTTGGCCTCGGCGAAGGAGAGGACACCCCGGTCCTCCAGGATGAAATCCACCTCCCGGGCATACTGGTCCCGATAGTACCAGACCCTCGCCCGCCCCTCCCGGTACGGGGCGGTCTTCCGCAGTTCCGCGAATAGGAAGGTTTCCCACAGGGCGCCCCGGAAGGGGGAACCGTCGAGGTTCGACTCGTCCAGGCCCAGCAGGAAAGCCAGGAGTCCGCAGTCCCGGAAGTACACCTTGGGACTGCGGGCAATTCGCTTGCCGAAGTTGGAGAACCAGGGCTCCAGCAGCTGGATCTGCCCGGAAGCCTGGAGCACAGAAATCCAGTCGCCGATCGCCTTGACCGAGACCCCGACGTCCTTGGCGACATCCGACTTGTTGAGGGTCGAACCGGATCGGGCGGCCAATACCCGGATGAAGCGCTCGAAATCCCGCAGACTCGTCACGTTCAGGATCTGTCGCACGTCCCGCTCCAGGTACGTCGCCAAGTAGGACGAGTAGAAGGTATTCCTTGGCATGCTTCTATCCCGCCACAGCTCCGGGAAGAGCCCACGGCAGAGGACTCTCCGCAGGTCCGCGGAGTCCGAGCCGATCGCCTCACCCGCCTCCAACTCGGAGAGGGAAAGGTTCTCCAGCTCGAAGACCGCTGCCCGACGCGCCAGGCTGTCGCTCACGCTCTTCATCAATACGAAGTGCTGGCTGCCCGTGAGGATGTACCGCCCGGGCCGGTGCCGGTCCCGATCCACGACGGATTTAAGGTGCCGGAAGAGCCCCGGGGCGTACTGGACCTCGTCCACGATGAGGGGTGCGGGGTTGGCCGCCAGGAAGGCTTCGGGGTCGCGCTCGGCCCGCTCGGCCTGGCTCGGGAGGTCCAGGCTCACGTATCCGTGGGTCGGAAACGCGGTTTTCAATGCGGTCGTCTTTCCGGCCTGCCGGGCCCCGGTGAGGACAAGCACCGGAAAATGAGAGGCCGCCTCCACAAGCTGGGAAGTTATTTCTCTATTGAATAACATATTG
>JAAYUR010000448.1 GCA_012517645.1 Treponema sp. | reverse complement strand
TGCCGACGAAGTTCAGAAGCCCGTCGATCCCGCTCCGTTCCTGCTCGAGGGTAGTCCCATCTAGGAGGGCACGCATGAAGGCGTCGACTCCGGCGTCCCCCGCCGCCACGGACCGGGACCGCTCCTTGTCGACCGGAGGGGGCATCATTTCGACCCAGTTGACCGGGTAGTGAGCGGCCCCCTTGAGCACAACCCGGTAGCCCTTCCGTCGGAGCATGCGCCCGGCGACGTCCGCGGACCCGTAAGAACCGCCGCCGTCCGCGGTGAAGACCGCCGCCGGGATCCCGCCTCCCCTGGGCAGACGAGCGACGAACCGCGCCACCAGGGCCGGGGGGCGCCACGCGTAGGTGGGATACGCCAGGATCAGGCGGTCCGGGCGCTCCGGCAGAGGCCGGGCGGTGCGGGAGATGTAGAGCATCCGCACCTCATGGCCGTCCTTCTCCAAGGCTTCGGCGATTCTCCGGGCGCCGCGTTCGGTGTTCCCTGTGCCGCTGAAGTAGTACAGATGGTACAGCATGTCCGCCGTCATGGACGGAGCGGGGTGCTCTGTCCCGGCTCCAGGGCGATCACCTCGGGGCCCCGCACCGCCCGGGCGTTCTTCCCGTCGAAGAGCTCCGACTTGCTCGAATGGATGGGGAGGACCGCCCGGGCATTAACGGCGGCGGCGCAGCGGGAAGCCTCCTCGGGGCCCATGTTGTAGAAGCCGTCGCAGGGCAGAAGGGCGTAACCGATCCCGTACTTGGCAAAGCCTTCCATCTCGGGCAGGTAGTTGGTGTCGCTGGCGTGGTACACGACGATTCCGTCGAAGGACACGAGGAAGCCCAGGGTCTCCCCGCGCCGGTGGTTCTTGTTCGAGGCGGGAAGGGCCTGGACCGTGACAGGTCCCGCCTGGAAGGAATCTCCCTCGGCGAGGTACCGGATCCCCTTGCCGGATACGGCCCCCGGGGCGGAGGCGACGACGGCGCCGGGCTTGAGCTTGACCAGGTCGACTCGGTTGTGGTCCCCGTGACCGTGGGACACCAGGACTAGGTCCGCGGGCTCTGAATAGTCCCCCGGGGCGTAGGGATCGATGTACAGGACGAATCCGGAAGCCGTCCGGATCTTTACGGTCGCCCGGCCGAAGTAGGTCAGCTCGGCGGACTTGGAGGTCTGTCCCGCGGCCGCCAGAGATCCGAGGGTTATGAGGGGCAAGGCCAAGAACTTAGTTCCGCTCATGGATACCTCCTATACGCCCTTCGGGCCGGAGGCTTTCCGTCAGAATATGGATGCATTCTTGTTCGCCTCGGCTCACCGGGATGGATTCAATTGTCGCAAGTACAGTGTAGCGCCCCCGGACTGGTGAAGCAAATATGCGGCCGCCCCGGGTATTCCCGAGGCGGCCGTCCGAAAAGGGAAGGCGATAGCTTAGCGGAAAAGGGAATGTCCTTCCTTGTTCAACGTTTGAAGCTCTTCCAGGATTTTCAGGGCCTTGGGTGCGTCTCGTTCTCCCGCGGCGCCCACCCCGCGGAGGGCCGTATCCACGAATTTCCCGAGGACGCGGTCCCATTCAGCCTTGTTTCCCTTGGGCGGGGTGAACTTCATGATCCGGTTCTGGCCCTCGGCGAACTTCCAGAATCCCTCCGCGGCCGCGTAGAAGTCTCCGCGGTTCAACGCGGCCCGGACCTGGCCCAGGGTTTGCTGGTTCGTGCGCATGACCTGGATCACTTCATCCCGATTGTACGCGGTCTGGGCGGCTACGGGTACGACTAGGGCCAGGGCAAGAACTGCACACAGAATCGCTGATACCTTCGTCGATGTCTTCATTGGCGCCTCCTTGAAACGGTGTGGGAACTTGAAAGAAATATTACTATAAGTGTAATAATAAAAAAATCCCCGGGCAATGAGTCAATTTCAAAAGTCGGTCATCTTTGAAATCGGCCTTGCGATTGCTCGCCAAAGGCGGATTTCAAGATAGCTTTTTCAAAGCCCAGGGAGTTTTTAAAAAGCCTCGTTTGTAAAATCTTTTCATTGACAGAACACCCAAAGGGGTGGATACTGGACCAACTGGTTAACCAATTATGGTAACCACGCCGGGGCGGGGGTATGGCGGGCATGAAAAGAGAGAACCTGGACAGCGAGCGGGTCGTCCTGGAGCACCTTCGGGACCAGATCGTGTCCGGTTCGCTCAAACCGGGAACGAAGCTTCCCTCCGAGCGCGCCCTGGGACAGACCCTGGGCGTGAGCCGCGGGTACGTGCGGAAGGCTCTTGCCAAGCTGGAACACTACGGCCTCATCCGCACCCTTCCCCAGCGGGGAACGATCGTTGCGGGCCTGGGCACCAAGGCTATTTCCGGGCTGATCGCCAGCATCGGGAGCCTGGACGAGGACTTCGGACCCGTCGAGCTGTTCGAGATCCGAGCCCTGCTGGAAACTTTCGCGGCCCGGAAGGCGGCCGAGAGGGCGGGGTCCGATGAGATTACGGAGATCCTGAAGTGGCATTCCGAGTTCCGGGCCCGGGCGGACGCGGGCCAGCGTGGACTCGACGAGGATCATCTCTTCCACTTGGCGATCGCCAAGGCCAGCGGCAATCCTGTCTGCCTCGCCTTGACCAGCTATTTCACCCCCCAGATCATCTCGCTGAACGCGGATTTCGCGGAAAGCGACCCCGATCGGTTCCGCAGGACCTTCGCGGAGCACGACGGCATCGTCCGAGCTATTCTGGCCGGCGATCCAGACGCCTCCGAGAAGGCGATGAAGAGTCATATGGCGGAGGCTTGGAAAAGGAGGCTTCCCGGCAACACGCCCCGCTGAGGATCGGGGACGGTATCGAGGGTACGCGGCCGGCAGGTGTAGATCGGCCTTGAATTATAGGTCCCGTAAGGAGGGAACAGACATGAAAAAGGTATTCGCGCTGGTAATCGCCCTGGCGATGATCGTGTTTACCGTCGCCGCGGCTCCCAAGCCGGTAACCATCACCCATTGGTACTGGGCGGACAACCCTAAGTATTCCGCGGTCATGAAGGAGATGGCGGCGGACTTCAACGCCACGAACGGCAAGGGGATCACGGTCGTCGTGCAGGAGTATCCCTGGGACGGCGGCGGCTACAGCGAAACCCTGTTCCG
>JAAYUR010000520.1 GCA_012517645.1 Treponema sp. | reverse complement strand
GCCGCATGGGGGGCCTCCATGAAAGAACGTTTCTATGCTGCGAACCGGGCAATGATAGTAAAGCATACCACAGAAAGAGGGCATTTCAAGGGTCGAACTCGAATAGAGTCTTTCCAGGAAAAGAATTAATATATTGGAGATAATAGCCCGCATCTCTTACCTACCCCTCTCCGGCTTCTTGTGTACCGCCAGGGGAGGCAGGCTCTCCAGGGCGGCAAGAAGCTCCCCCGGATCGTCTCGGATTACCAGGTCGGCCAGGTGCTCCCGGCCCAGAAAACCCGCCTCTACCACGCCCTCCAGGAAGGTGCGGAGGGGTTCCCAGAAGCCGCCCACCTCCAGGATGCCCACGGGCTTGGCGTGGTAGCCCAGGGCCCGCCAGGTCCAGGCCTCGAAGAACTCCTCCAGGGTGCCGATGCCCCCGGGCAGGGCGACGAAGGCGTCGGACAGCTCGTGCATCCGGGCCTTCCGCTCCCGCATGTCCTCCACCACGATCAGCTCCGTGAGGTCCGCCTCCGCCACCAGGGCGTGGAGCTTCCGGGGGATGATCCCGACCACTTCGGCGCCCGCGGAGAAGGCCGAGCGGGCCACGGCGCCCATGACCCCGGAGTCCCCGCCTCCGTAGACCAGGCGCAGACCCCGGCGGGCCAGCTCCCGGCCGAAGGACTCCGCCGCCCCGAGGTACGCGGGGGAGGAGCCCGAGGAGGCCCCGCAGAACACGCAGACCGACGAGATCATGGACACCTCCCTCAATAGTGCGGCGGCCGCTCGTCCCCGGGCGCCGGGGATTCCGGATGCCCCAGCTCGAGGATCTTGCGCCGCATTTCGGCCACCAGGGCCTCCAGGCGGTCCATCCGGCGGGAGAGGTCCCAGACCTCGCCGCTCAGTTTGGATAGGGTTTCCTCCTGGTAGGCGGTCTTGATCTCCAGGGCCTCGAAGCGCTCCTGCGTATCCATCCAACCTCCGTCCGCGGCCCGGGACACCGAAGCCGTCGGAGTACGGTAAACCGGGGCGAACCGATTTGTACAGACGCGACCGGCGGCACTCCGGGCTCGAGAAATTGCATCTCAAGGCGGAACCGTTACACTGGAATCATCAACCTCTCTGTTCGGAGGTCCCCAGATGGCGAGGCGAACAAGCCTTCTTGTCAAGTTTTCCGCGGTCATCAGCCTGATGGTGGCCCTGCTGCTGGGAGCGGTGATCCTGGCGGTCGGTCTGCGCCTTTCCTCAGACCTTACGGAAATCTCCAGAAATTCCGGCCTGGAGATCGTTCGGGGAAGGGCCGGGGAGATCGGCCAGCTCTTCCGCGGGCTCCTGTACCAGCTGAGCCAGCTCGCCGCCCGGCCGGAGCTCCGGACTGGTACACCGGCGGAGGCCTTGGACGCCATAAAATCCGGAGCCGCGGCCGCCTCGAGGGAGGCGAACATGGCTCTCTACGCGGAGCGGGACGGCTCGTACGTCACCAGCGCGGGCGGTAGCGGCAACATCAGCGCCCGGGCCTACTTCCAGGGGGTCTTTGTCCAGGGCCGGGATTTCGCCTTCGGAGACCCGGTGATCTCCCAGACCACGGGGCTTCCGACGGTCCACCTGGCCAAAGCCGTGAAGGGACCGGAGGGCCGGACGGTCCGTCTGGTGGCCTACCAGCTGAAACTGGAGGCTCTATCCTCCATCGCGGCTTCCATCAAGGTAGGGCGGACGGGCTTCGGCTGGATCGTGACCCAGACGGGCCTGCTCCTGGCGCACCCGGACCCGAAGGCCGTGATGACCTTGAACTTGACGGAAGCCGACAAGGCGGGCTACCGGGGCATGGATGCCCTGGGCAGGCGCCTCCTGGCCGAGGAATCGGGGGTCGGCTCCTACGCGGATCCCGCGGGCGTGCCGATGACCGCCTACTTCGTCCGGATTCCCGAGACCCCCGGCTGGGTCCTGGGAGTCAGCCTTCCCACCGCGGAGGTCGCCGAGGCCGCGGCTCCCCTGCTGCGGATGCTCCTGGTCCTGCTGGCCCTATCCATCGCCGCGGCGGTCCTGGTCTCGGTGCTGGTGACCCGGACCATCACCCGGCCGATCCGGGGCACCGCGGGGATCATGGTCCGGCTCGCTTCGGGAGACTTGGCCCTGGCCGGCTCCGACTCGGACGCCGCCCGCCGACTGGCCGCCCGGAACGACGAGATCGGGGACCTGGGGCGCTCGATGGCGGGACTCCGGGACAAGCTGGTCGAGGTGGCGGCGGGGATGCGGGCCGCCTCGGACGAGGTGGCCGGAGGCTCGTCCCAGCTCTCCCAGACCGCCCAGGCCCTGTCCCAGGGGACCACGGAGCAGGCGGCCAGCATCCAGGAGCTCTCCGCCTCGGTGGAAGAGCTGGCGGCCACGGTCAAGCAGAACGCGGACAACACGGCCCAGGCGGACGCCCTGGCCCGCCGGGTGGCCCAGAACGCGGACGCCTCGGGCAAGTCCGTGCAGGAGACGGTGGCCAGCATGGGAGAGATCGCCTCCCGGGTGTCCGTGATCGAGGAGATCGCCCGCCAGACCAATCTACTGGCCCTGAACGCGGCCATCGAGGCGGCCCGGGCCGGGGAGGCGGGGAAGGGTTTCGCGGTGGTGGCCACGGAGGTTCGCAAGCTGGCGGAGAACAGCCAGAAGGCGGCGGCCCAGATCAACGACCTCTCCCGATCCAGCATGGCCGTGGCGGAGGAGGCGGGTCGGCTTCTGGCGGAGCTGGTTCCGGACATCAAGAAAACCGCGGAGCTTATCCAGGAGATCGCCGCGGCTTCCTCGGAGCAGGCCGGCGGGGCGGAGCAGATTTCCAAGGGCGTAAGCCAGATGGACACGGTGGTGGAGCAGAACGCCGCCGCCTCGGAACAGCTGGCCAGCACCGCGGAGGAGCTGAACGCCCAGGCCGTCCTCCTGGCGGAGCGGGTGTCCTTCTTCCGGCTCGCGGCCGAAGGGGGCGGGCCGTCCACGGCCGGAGGTTTCGGGGAGGCGGCTCGGGGGGCCCCGGCGACCCGCGGACCCTCCCGGGCTTCCGGACCCTCCGAGCCGGCGGGGGAGCGTTCCCGGGCGCCGAAAGCCCCGGCGGGGCGCTCCCGGGAGCCGGCGGCCGCGGCGGCCGGACACGCCACGGCCATAGCCCTGCCCGAGAAGGCTCCCCCCGGGGACGAGGAGGACGGGGACTTCGAGGAATTCTGAAGATTCCCTTCCGACCCGCGCCGATTCTTGGTACCTTATACTTCATGGACCGACGACCGACGGGGTCGAGGTCCGGGAGGTGGCTTCTTGCGCATTCTTGACGCGTTCACATATTCGGGCCGGGTTCTCCGCGCCGCGGTTCTCGCCCTTGTCCTCGCGGCGGCGTTCGCCTCGGCGGCGGACGAGGCGTCCTCGGTCTATGTCATCCCCATCCAGGGGGACATCGAGCCCTCAACGGCCGTCTTCGTGCGGCGCAACGCCGAGGCGGCCCTGCGGGCGGGCGCGAAGGTCCTCGTCTTCGACATCGACACCTTCGGGGGCCGGGTGGACTCCGCCTTGCGCATCTCCTCGTACATCGGCTCCATCCGGAGCGCCAAGACCGTAGCCTACGTCCGATCCGGACCGGACAGCATGGGGGTCTCCTGGTCCGCGGGCGCCCTGATCGCCTTCTCAGCCTCCGACATCTACATGGCACCGGGCACCAGCATCGGCGCTGCCGCTCCGGTCATCATGAGCCCCGACGGCCAGAGCCAGGGCGCCGGGGAGAAGACCGTCAGCGCGGTCCGGTCCCAGATGGCCGCCCTGGCCGAGAAGAACGGTCACCCGCCCCTCCTGGCCCTGGCCATGGTGGACGCGGACGTGGAGCTGGTCGAGCTGTCCGTGGACGGCCGGACGACCCTGGCCACGGCGGAGGAAGCCGCGGCCCTGGAAAAGTACAGACCCGGGGCGGTGGAGAGGGTGCGCACCGTCTCCGCCAAGGGGAAACTACTCTCCTTGACCGCCGGAGAGGCGGAGCGCTACGGCCTTTCGAAGGGCACCGTGGCGGACCTGGACGCCCTGGCCGCCCTGCTGGGCTCCCCGGGTCCGGTCAAGGAGCTCTCCCCCTCCGGCGCGGACAGGCTGGTGGTGTTCATCACCTCCGGTGGAGTCCAGGCCCTGTTGATCCTGATCGGGCTGGTGGCCCTCTTCCTGGAGATCAACTCCCCGGGCTTCGGGATTCCGGGGACCG
>JAAYUR010000269.1 GCA_012517645.1 Treponema sp. | reverse complement strand
TCCGTTCCATACGAGAGGGTCTCCATGTAGGACGAGCGCCCCGAATGACGGGGCGCTCGCGGTTTTCTTTCGAAGATTCCGGACCTGGGCTCCCGCGGCTCCTGCGCGGGACTCCCTCTACGGCGGAATCAGCGGTCGATCTTCTTCTCCACCAGGGCGCAGAATTCCTCGGGGGTGATCTTCCCGAGCACCAGGGCGCCTAGCTGCTGGGCGAACTCCAGGGTGGCCTCGGCCCCGTACGCGGCCTGGAGGTGGTGGGAGGTCACCTTCGACTTGGCGGCCAGGTCGTAGAACTGCTTCTGGAGCGGATCCAGGGGGATGTAGCCCGAGTCGACGGCGAACATGGCGCCCGAGGTGGACTGCAGGAGGGAGATGTTTTCTCGGCTGGTCAAGTACTTGAGGAAGGTCAGGATGGCTTCCCGTCGGGCCGCGTCCTTGGTCTCCCCGGCGGCGATGTTGGACTGGAGGATGCTGATCATCATGTTCCGGTAGGAGCCGACCACCGGGGCGGGAGCCACGACGATGCTGTTGAAGAAGGGGGTGGCCCGAAGGTCCGCCCGGCCCGCGTACCAGGGGCCGTTGGAGAAGACCGCGGTGCGGCCGGCCAGGAAGTGGCCGCCCGAAACGCCCGCGCCTGCGCCCACGGCGTCCGGGGTCGAGTACTCGACGAACATCCGCTTGAGGATCTTGGCGGATTCCACGAAGACCTTGTCCGTGAAGGGTTTATCCCAGACGTTCGGGCCGCCCTGGGACACGGCCAGGTGGGAGAACCAGAGCATAGAAGTCCAGGCGTTGGTGTCGCCGCTCATCTGGCTCATGGGGGTGATTCCGGAGGCCTTTAGCTTGTCCATGGCCGCCCAGAATTCGGGCAGGGTGCCGGGAATGCTGGTGACTCCGGCCTTCTTGAGAAGATCCGTGTTATACCAGATAGGCAGGATCGCGGTCTCGAAGGGCAGGGACTTGAGCTTCTTGTTCACCGTGGACTGGGCTATGGCCCCCTGGTCGAAGGACGCCTTCCATTCGCCGGTCAGGTACTTGGAGAAGTCCATGAGCAGGGGGGAGTTGTAGAACTCCCGGGTGGTGGCGTTCAGGTTGAAGGTGAAGATGTCCCCGGGCACCTGCTTGGCCGCCAGGGCGGTGCGGACCTTCTGCTCGTAGGCGTTGTAGTCCGGCTGGGGCTCGATTTCCACCCGGATCTTGCCCGCGTTGGCCTTGTTGAAGTTCTCCACGATCTGGGCGATCGCGGGGGCCTTGGAGTCCTTCCCGACCCAGATGGAAGGCCACTTGAGCACGATCTCCTTGCCCTGGGCGGAAAGCGCCAGGGGCAGGGCGAACAGGATCACCAGGGCGAGAGCGGTGATACGGAACAGTCTTCTCGAGGTCATGCGCTTCCTCCTGTGGACCGCATCGTCGAACGGCGGCCCTACTCACGGTTACTCGAGGCCTCCGGGGCTATAGGAGACCCCACGGTAATTTTCGCGGACCGGCGTGATCCGTTCAATATGTAGAACCATCGAGCGGGGCGAAAATTACTTTCCTACAGAAAATAATGCATGTGGAACCTCGGGTGTCAAGGTTCGAAGAAGCGTTTCGGAAGCCGACGATAAGGATTCGTGGAAGAACGGAGAGTCCGGGTATCGAGTTGAGGGAGCGGCGGGTTTTAGCCTCTCACCGCTCCCAAGGCCCGATGCCCGACAGACAGAGTTCGCACGATGCCGACCCCTGATCAGAAGGGGGCAACCGCCCAGGACCGTATCCAGGCATCCCGGGGGAAGACCAGGGCAGCCGTATCCTCCCGAGTCATTCGGGAGCTTCCCAAGCCGGAAGCCCGGACGGCATCGTCCAGATCCCGCTCCAGGGCCGGCGCGGGCGCAGCCAGATGGTTTACGAAGGCGGCGGAATCGAAAGAATTGAAGAGTTCCATAGGTACCTCCATTAAAAGGTAATTGCAAGATTACGTAACTACAATACTTCAAAAAG
>JAAYUR010000038.1 GCA_012517645.1 Treponema sp. | reverse complement strand
CTTCACCGAACCGGCGGCTCCCCGGGCCGCACAGCGAAGGGAATCCGAGATAAGTTCGTCGGGCAGCGGAAGACCGCGGAACAGGACCTTGAGCCAGGACAGGTAGTCCTTGAGGGAATCGACCTCTCCGGACAAGGCGGCCTGGGCCAGCCTTTTCACGTGGTGAGCCATGTCCTCCCGGGCCAGGCGGAGGCTCCTCTCGTCGTAGCGGAGTCTCAGATCCGGCCGCAGTTCGAAGAGCGAGTCCAGGGCCCGCCCGGCGGCCATATCGGGGTGATCGATCAAGTCTTCCAGCGCTCGGGGATTATGGACCATTCGCGGCCTCTCCCGAGGGGATCGAAGATAAAGGTTACCGTTTAGGGTAATCTGAGCCTTGCGCTAAGTATAAACCCCCGAAGGGGAAAGGCAAGCGGCCGGATGAGCCGCTTTTGACATTCCGGGAAATTCTTTTATACTTTCAAGATCGGGAACATCATCCTTTTTGGGGAAAGAACATGCCTGAATACGATCTGGACGGCCTCCTGAACGAGATCCTGGACGCCAGCCTGGACGCCGCGTTGAAGCGCCTCGCGGCCGCCGCCCGCAGGGACGGGTATCCCGCGGTGATACGGCACTACCTGGAACCCGTCCTTCAACGGACCGGCAGAATGTGGATAGACGGCACGATCTCCCTGGCCCAGAGCTATATCGCCGGAAAGGTGGCGGAAAACGTGCTGAAATCCGCGCTGGAAGACGGGGGACCGGGAACCATCTCGACGCCCCGCGGGACGGCCGTACTCGGCAACATCGAGGACGATTTCCATGCCCTGGGCCGCCGGATGGTAGCGTCCTTCCTTCGACTGGACGGATGGGAGATCGTGGACCTGGGGAACGACGTCTCCTCCGCGGGATTCGTCGACGCCGCCCTGGAGCGGGAAGCCCGGATCATCGGCGTATCCGCGATGATGCTGTCCACGGCCTTGAACATCCGGAGCCTGCGGGAAGAACTCGACCGGCGGAACCTGTCCGGGGTCCTTCCCCTGGCCGTGGGAGGGGCTGTGTTCAACATGCGCCCCGGTCTGGTGGAGGAGGTCGGCGGGGACGGCACGGCCCCCAGCGCCATGGATGCCCCCGCCCTGTTCCGGACCCTCTGCGATAAATCCACCGCCGGCGGTGCGGCCAACAGTGCCCGCGGTACCCCAAGCGGTTCGGCGAACGATGCGTGGAATCCGGAAGGAAGCCGGGCATGAAACCCGCGGAGCGAGTGACGGCCCTGCTCCAGGGGGAGCCCTACGACCGGCCCCCCTACGGATTGGTCTGCTGCACGATGGGGGCCTCCCTCACCTCGACCCCGGTCGAGGATTACTACGCGGACCCGGCCCTGTACGTCCGCGGGCAAACGGCCGTCCTCGACCTGCTGGACCCCGACATCGTGTTCACCCCCTTCGTGTTCGCCTTCGAGGCCGCCGCCTTCGGCGCGGCCCTGGCTCCCCAGAAGGACTCGGTGCCCAACGTGCGCCAGCCTCCCTTCCGCTCCGCTGGGGACGCCTTGGCGGGCCGGAATCCGAGACCCGGCTCCGACCGCTATCTGGATTTCCTGGT
>JAAYUR010000228.1 GCA_012517645.1 Treponema sp. | reverse complement strand
TTAAGCCGCGGCGCCCGTCCGTTCTTCGGACCCGTACGATGGTCTCGGCGGCTCCCGGGGCGGAACGGACCCGAAGGGCCCGTCCCGGAAGGTCCAGCTCGAAGTCTCCCCCGTCCACCTCGACCCGGCAGCCCCGGGGGTAGTGGACGGGGGGGAGGAAGAGTTCCGTTGGCGCCGAAACGGAGGGATCCGGCCGGAATCGGTACTCCAGGTACCCGCTCCGAAAATCGAACCGGAAGGATTCCGGGATGCCTGCGGTAGCCCGGGGGTAGGGGCGGCAGAAACCCCGTATCGCCCGGCCCCCGGCTTCCCTCGGGTCGGCCCCGGCCGGCAACGGCAGGCGGGACTGGTCCGGGGAGTAGATGGACAGGTCCTCGCCGTTCCATCCGTCCCCCCGTTCGTTCGTGTTGTCCGCAGTATAGTTCCAGATCGTGGAGGAAAGCCCCGCCGCGTCCAGGGCTTCGTGGTAGGCGGCCAGGGCCTTCTCGTGTTTCCTGAAGTCCCCCGTACGGTAGGCCCGGCCCCCGTCCAGGTCGAAGGGCAGGCCGAACTCCCCGAGCAGGCTGGGGATACCTCCCATCCGTTCCCTTCCCCGCCGGACCACGCGCTCCAGGGCCTCCCGGAAGTATCGCCGGAGGGCCTTCCCGCCCAGGACGATCCGGCCGTCCTCCCCGTCGTACCCGGCAAACCCGAACCACCTCTTCAGCGTCAACGTCAGGGCGTCGTACCAATGCTCCGCGTTGACGGCGGCCGGATCGTCGGTCGGGCTCCAAGCCGGGGGCTCCTCCATCGGGACGGTCTCCAGGAACAATACGAAGCGCCGGCCTCCCTCCGCGGCGGCCCGAACCTCCCGGATGTAGCGCAGGGCGAAGGGCTTGAGGCAATCCCGGCCGAAATCCAGGGGGCGGCCGTCCCGGGTACGGGCGAAGGCGTCGGGCCGGAGAAGCACGGGCTTTCCGCAGGCCTCGTCCCAGACTCCCGCCCGCCGCCAAATGCAGGGGACCCCTTCCCTCCAGGCCCGGATTCCCTCCCTGCCCAGGATCGCCCGGCCCGTCACGGCCTGACCTTTAAGGGTTATCCCGTACCGGTCCACCTCCACGGCGCGGCCGTCCCCGGCCTGGATCGCTTCCCAGGGGCTGGGCATGGGTCCCGTCCGGGTCAGGGCCCGCTCCAGGCGGCTCAGGTCCGAGAGGCCGAGGAACCCCGAGGATGGCTCGTTCAGGGAGTCGAAGCCCAGGACGTTCGGGAAGCGTCCCAGCCGGCGGGCTACGGCCGCCATGGCCCGGGTGAAATGCCCCTGAAGCCGCTCCTGGAAGGTCTCGCCCTCGGCCCCGAGCCCGGGAGCGGCGTGGTCCCCTCCGAAGAAGAGGGTGAACATAGTGGCGCAGGCCAGGCGGTTGTAGTTGGCGGCCCAGACCATCCGTGGGAAGGGATCCCCGTGCTCCTGGTGAAGGAAGGCGGCGCCGGAGGCGTGGAGATTCCTGAGCTCGAAGCCCGCCTCCTCCAGGGTCCAGGAAGGGGCTCCGTCCCCTCCGGTCCAGCGGCTCCAGCAGTCCTGGTGGGGGTCCACGAAGAGCCGGATGCCGCGGTCCGCGGCCGCGGCGACGACCCCTTCCAGGTAATCCAGGTACTCCTCGTCATACAGGCCGGGGCCGGAGTGCTCCACCGCCTCCCAGGGGACCAGGAGGCGCAGGAAGTCCAGGCCCCAGAGCTTGAGGCGGTCCAGGTGCTCCCCCGCTTCGGACAGGGGGAAGGGGCGTCCGACGAAGGAGACGTTCCGGCCGTCATAGAAACCTTCCCGGACGTGGGAGCGGCCGTCCGGACGGGCGGGGTACTTCGAGCTGCCTCCCAGGTTGGCCCCCCGCAAGAGAAGGATGCGGCCCCGGGCGTCCCGGAATCGGCCGTCCCGGATTTCGATCATGGCGTCCCCCTCAGGCACGGAACTCACCGAAGAAGCGAAGGATGCGTTCCCGGACCCGGTCGCGCTGGGAATCGTACAACAAAAGGGCATGGCGGATGTGACGGAAGCGGTCCACGTTGGCCGTGTACGTCTCGATGCGGTCCGAGCCGACCCCCGAGGCTATGATCGCCGCGTTGCGGTAGTCCGTCATCCGGTCCCCCCGGGCGTGGAGGATCAGGACAGGGCAGGTGACCCTCCGGAGCCTCCGCTCGACCTCGGGGAAGCGGATCTGCATGGAGTGGACGGCCCGGGGGTAGATCCCCTGGTAGCCCAGCCAGCGCTCGTTGCCGTCCTCCCCTTCCCGTCCGGGCTCGGGAAGCCGGGCTCCCAGGGCGTAGGTGAACAAGCCCAGGAAACGGGCAGCGTAGATCAGGGGATGCCGGACCATCCCGTGGCGAATCAAGGAATTGAGGACCACCGGCGTCCCGATCACCGCCAGGGCCGCGGGAGCCAGGGCGGGCACCGCGCAGTACTCCTCGGCCAGGGCCAAGGCAAGGGTACCCCCCAGGGATTGTCCCACAAGGAAGACCCGCTCGTAGCGGGGCCGGAGCCGAAGGTACTCGGAGCGGACGGCGGACAGAAAGGAATCGTAGTCCTGGCCGACAAGGTCCCGGGGCCGGGTGCCGCAGCCCGGGAGCAGGGGCGCCGCCAGGTCGTACCCCAGGACGTCCGCTTCCTGGAGGAAGGGACGGAAGTCCGCCGGGGTGGCGGGGAAGCCGTGGATGCAGAAGAGGAGATCCCGGTGCCCCTTGAACAGGGCCAGGGGCGCGGCGTCGGGATGCATCCATCGATCCGGGCCGGGAGCAGGCGGTTCCGGGATCCCGGAGCGGATAGGCAGGGGTTTCAAGTTCCAGTAAAGGAAGGCCCCGGCCGCCGCCGCCCCGCAGGCGAACCAGGTCAAGGCCGCGGGACCCCATCGACAGACGGCCCAGGCCAGGAAGGCCCCCGCGCCGGGCAGGGCGAGAAAGCCGACCAGGGCGCGGGCGATCCCGTCCCTGCGGAACGGGGATCTCACAGGCCGGCCGTCCTTGCCCGGGCGATCGCCCAGGAACCGGCCGCGGAGAGCCCCGCCAGGGCCGCGGCGCCGGAGACCAGCGGGAGGTAAAGCCCCGGGACGCCCCCGGAGTAGAGGAGCCGGAGGAAGGCCGCGTAGAGGGATCCGACCGGAAAGGAGGACAGGGCGGCGGCGATCCCGGCGGCGGCGAACACCACTCCCGCGGCGATCCTGCCCGCCCGCCTACCGCCGGCGGCCAGGAAGGGCAGGTGAACCGCGGCCAGGACCAGCGAGGCGGCCATGCAGGCCGCCCCGAGGCCCCAGGGGAGGGAGAACGCCGCGGCTCGGAACCGTTGGGCTATGGTGCTCCCGATGCCCAGGGCGGCTATCCCCGCGGCCGCCGCGAGGACCGCGGCGGCCAGGCGGACCGGGATCTCCGCCGGTCGGACCTCCTCCGGGTCCTGTCCCGGGTTCGATCCGACGCCGGGCTTAGCCGCCTGTCCCCGGGGAAAGCCCGGGCCCGAGGGGCCGGAATCGGTGGCCTCCGAGAAATTTCCCCGGCTCAGGACCAGGTAGGAAGGCAGGAGGATGAACACCAGGGCGGCCCCGGGGCTCCGGGCATAGAGGAAGGAGGCCGCGGCCGACACGGCCAGAGAGGTTCGCCCGAGCCCCCGATCGGCCAGAACCCCGAGTCCCCGGATCAGGCGCTTCGCCGCGCCTCGGCTTTTCTCTTCCATCGAGGATATTATATACTTCTACACCGAGATTTGGGAGGACGAGGAAGGCTAGGATGAACGACGAAGCGGATCTGACGAGTCGAGTGCTGTTCGAGGACGGGGAACATTCCTTCATCTGGCTGGGCACCGATGCCCGTTCCGGGAAAGGCGCCGTCCAGACCCTGCAGTACCTTGTCCTGGACAAGGGCAGAGGCTGGCTCCTGGATCCCGGGGGGGTACACCTCTTCGCCCGAGTCGTGGCGGCGGTCAGCCGTCACGTGCCCCTGGACCGGATCGACGGCATTTTCTTCTCCCACCAGGATCCGGACGTCTCCAGCGGAATCGCCCTGTGGTTGGGGGTGACCCCGGCCCGAATATACATATCCGGACTCTGGACCCGGTTCCTGCCCCACTTCGGCATAGTGGATCCGGGACGGATCCAGCCGATCGAGGAGGCCGGCAAGAGCGTCCGGCTCGGTTCCGGCGCGGAGCTCTCCTTCGTCCCCAGCCATTACATGCATTCTCCGGGCGCCTTCAGCCTGTACGACAACCGGGCCCGGATCCTCTTTTCCGGGGATGTCGGGGGCGGCTTCTTCCCCGAAGGCGGAGAGACGGTCTTCGTGGACGATTTTTCGGCCCACCTCCCGGTGATCCAGGGCTTCCATGAGCGTCTGATCGCCTCCAACGCCGTCGCCCGGCGTTGGTGCGACCTGGTATCCCGACTCAAGCCCGAGATGATCGCCCCCCAGCACGGCGCGATCTACCGGGGGGCTTCTGTCCAAGGATTCCTTTCCTGGCTGTCGGGCCTCCGCTGCGGCACGGACCTCCTGGACAAGTTCTATGGAGCCTGACATGTCCGCACCGAACGCTCCCGCGACGAATCCGGCCGAGAACTACCGGGCGGCTATCGAATCCTTCGTGGTGGGGTATCACAAGAGCGTGGTGCTTACTTCCGTGACCGCCAACTCCCTGGCGATCCTGGACGACGCCATGGGCAGGATCGGGGCCGCCCTCTCCACCGTCGTTTCGGCCTTCGAGGAGATCCGGGCGACGAGCGGAAGCACCGCCGGGAACTCCTCCCGGATCGACACCATGATGGCGGATATCCTCCGAAAAAACGAAGGGATGAACGCGGATATCGAAGCTCGGGTGGAGGAGATCGTCCGGGCGTCCCGGGACGCGGACGCCCTGGCCGGCCTTTTCCAGAATATCAAGGACAAGACCGCCGCCGTCGCGGGCATCACGGGCTCCATCCAGGACGTGTCGGATCGCACCGGCATCCTGGCCATCAACGCGTCCATCGAGGCCGCCCGAGCCGGGACCGTAGGCCGGGGATTCCGGATCATCGCCAACGAGGTCCGGACCCTGGCCCAGCAGACCGGGGACTTCGCCAAACAGATCGACCAGAACATCGGGGAGTTCCGCAAGGCCGTGGACGCCGTATCCGAGCGCATGGACGGCTTTCTGGAGCTGATTCGCACGCTGCATTCGTCGTTCGCCGGAATCATGGAAACCTTCCGGGACAACTCCCGGTCCGTGACCCGGGCGGGGGAGTTCCTCTCGGAGATTTCCGCGGCTTTAAAGGAAGAGAACCTGGCCCTGACCGACGGCCTGGAATCCCTGGAGAAGATCTCCCGATCCGCGAAGGACACCCACGCCGTATTCAGCGCCCTCCAGTCCAGCTACACGTACCTCGACACCCTTTTGTCCCGGTCCGATCGATAGGGAGGGATCCGGGATGACGGAGTCCGGCGTCACAAGCTTCGTGACACCGGGAACGGAGACCGATACCACAAGCTTCGTACCACTAAGGGGGGAGCCCTACCGGATTCGGATGACCGACACGGTCCGCCCGGCGGCATCGTACAGCCGGTCCGGGTTCAGGGGATCCGGAACCCGATCCCCCCGGACCAGGAAGGCGTAGCGGTGTTCGCCCGCGGGAAGGGGCAGGGAAAGCTCGTACACCCCCGGGCCGGTTTCCGTCAATTCGTGGACGAAGGGATCCCAGGCGTTGAAGTCGCCGACCAAGGCGACCACCAAACCCGGTTCGGATTCGTAGCGGAACCGGGCCGTCCGTCCGTCGTCCGCGACAATGCGCCAGACGCCGGGGCGTGCGGAGGAAAGGAAGGGTACGGCGGCCAGGGAGAACACGGCTCCGGTGCGCGGATCCCGCTCGAATCGGGGGTTGGCGGAATCCCGACCCCAGACTCCGTCCACCACCAGCCGATACCTGAGGGGTTCGCGGACTTCGTAGGGTACGGGCACCGCGAGGACGAAGAGCCCGTGGGCGTTCTTCTGGAACGAATGGACGGTCCTGAAGTCCTCGTGGGCGAAGGCGGCGCCGACATGGCGGAAGGAGCCTTCGGCCGTGAAAACCAGGTGGCCTTCCAGGACGTGGGGGGGGACGGCCCTGCTCAAGCCGGCCAGGTGGAGGTGGAGGGTAAGGGACTCCACCTGAAAGGCTCCCACGGCCCGGGCGGCCAGGACCAGGAGAAGAGCGGCGATCGTGTTCCTTTGCTTCATGGCGTTCAAATACTGTATCGGCGGGGAATTACGGCCACCTTTAGCGATTTCCCTATACAGCCCGATGAACCTTCCGTTAATATAGGGGATGGGACGACATGCCTAACCTCGAGGACATCGATCGCTTCAAGCAGGATATTCGCGCCCTGGGACGGGAGTCGGAGCTCCTGGAGCAGTGGGGGGAAGTCTATGAGGACGTCCCTCCGCCGGAACAGGGGATTCCCACGGACCTCTCCGAACTCATGGGATCCGCCCCGGAGGGGAGGGGCGAGGAGGCTTCCCCGGAGGGCGACCTGGCATCCTTCCTGGACGCCCTTTCCCTGAACGCCGAGCCCGGGGTGGAGGAACCCGAATCCTACCTGGCGGCCGGCCTGGAGTCTCCGGACGCCTTCGCCCTTCCCGAGGAGCTCGGTACGGATAGCGGGGTTGAGGAAGCCTCGGTGGAGGCCCTGGGTAAGCCCCTTCCGGACTTCGGGGGCCTCGGGGAGGGTTCCGAGTCGGAAGGTCTGGCGGATCGACCCCGGGGGACCCCGGAACTTCCCGATCAGGATGAGGGGGGTGTCCCGGAGGGCCTATTGGGAGGCCTCACGGATGACCTTTCCGCATCCGTGCCGGAGTTTCCGGAATCCGGTTTTCCGGAGATCCCGGAAACGCCCGAAACGCCGGAAGAGGCTCAGGGGATCGTGGATGATCTGTCCGCCTTCGAACTGCCCGTCCCGGATACGGAGGCGGAATCCGCCCCGGGGCCCGGGAGCGGACCGGAGGAATTCGGGGAACCCGTCATTCCGGGCGAATCGGCCGGGACGGAGGAACCGGCCGGGTTCGAGGAAATCCCCCTGGCTCCCGAGGAGGTATCCCTCTTCGGCGAGGAGGTTCAGGACCAGGGGGCCGGAGCGGCGGAGGCCTCGGATGCCGGATTCCAGGACCTGTCGATGCCCCCCGAGGAGCCCCTGCCGGACCTGTCCGAAGCCCCCGCATCCCAGCCCGAGGATTTCGAGGGTTTCGACGTATCCATCCCTGAATTCGGGGAGGCCGAGACCGCGGTTCCCCCAGGGGCCCGCGAGGCCGCCGCGCCTTCGGAAGTCGCAAGCGCGGATTTCGGGGAACTCTCCCCGGGCATTCAGCCCGCGCAGGGGGAACCCGAGGACACCTTCGACACCTTCCGTCTGGACGAGTCCGAGCTTCCCGCCTCCCCGCCCCCCGCGGCCGGCGTCGGCGGGATCAACCTGGACGCGGAACTGGCCAACCTGGAGAACGACCTCACCCCTGCGGAAAACTTCAACCTCGAGAGCGCTTGGGGGGCCTCGGACTTCTCCATACCCGGTTACGAGACTCCCGCCCCGGCCCCCAAGAAACCCGCAGGAGCTTCGGTCCGGCCCGGCCTGGAGCGCCCGGACCGGGCCAAACCAGAGGAACCCGGCCGGGAAGGGGAGGACGAGTCCGCCCCCGAGGTAAACCTTACCGAAGAGCAGGTGGACGCACTTCAGGACACCCTGCTTTCGTACCCCCTGAACCTGCGCCTGGCCATCGAGGAAGCCCTGGCGGAGGAGCGGGGAACCGAAGCCCAGCGTTCGCGCCTGGTCCACCTTCTGGTCAAGGGAGCCGCGCCCGGGGAGGCCGCCTCCCTGGCCAGCCGGATTTTGAAACGGCCGATCTCGGTGCCCAAGGATTTCGAGAAGCGCACCGGCGCGGAGCTGGAGGCGGAAAAGGGGAGCCTTCGGTACATCCTGATCCACACGGTGGCCCCCATCGCGGCGATGGTTTTGGCCGTGGTCCTGGGCCTTGGAATCCTCGGGTTCCTGGGCTACCGTTTCGTGTACAGGCCGATCCGGGCCGAGCTTCTCTACCGGGAGGGGTACGAGGAGATCCGACAGGACCGCTTCCCGGAGGCCGAGTCGGTCTTCCAGAAAGCGGACAAGGTTTGGGTCCATAAGCGGTGGTATTACCGGTATGCGGAAGCCTTTGCCGCCAAGAACCAGTTCGTCTGGGCCGCCGGAAAGTACGACGCCTTGCTGAAGCGTTGGCCCAACGATCGCAAGGGGGTCCTCGACTGGGCGGCCCTGGAGTTCCGCTTCCGGCTGGACTACGGGAAGGCGGCGCGGCTGCTCAAGGGGTATATCGAGGCGAGGAATTATTTCGACAAGGATGCTCTGATGCTCTTGGGGGACGTCTACCTGGAATGGGCGGAGAGCGAGGGCGACGGGGGTGAGCGCCTCTTCGAGGACGCCCGCCTGCAATACAGCACCCTTGTGGAACGCTACGGACCCGAGGATCCCTACATGGAGCGGATGCTCCGCTGGTTCCTTCGCACCGAGCGGGTTCTCGGCCGGGACAACTACGCGGAAATCCGGAAGCTCAAGGATCGGTTCCTGGGAGACCGGAAGTCCCGTATCTCGTCGGAAACCCTGGCGGACCTGGGAGGATACCTCCTCGACCGCGGCGAGGTGGAGGACGTGTCTCGGATCCTCCTGCGGGCCGTCGACCAGGACCCCTCGGTGCCGGAAGCCCATTACGAGCTCTCCCGGTACTTCCGCCGCATCGGGAACGCGCCGGAGGAGCGGACGGCCCTGGGCAACGCGATTCGCCTCCTGGAGAGCCTGCCCAACCCGAGCAACCGCAGGCTGGGCATGCTGGTGGAAGCCCTGAACCGGGCCGGAGAGGGCTACGTAGAGCTCAAGGAGTTCGTCACCGCCGAGGACCTCTTCACCCGGGCCGTCCGCCGGTACGAGCGGGCCCTGAGCCTGGGCCAGCTGCGAAGAAGCCCCCTGTACGGAAAGGCTTACGCGAACCTTGCGGATATCCTCTTCTTCCAGAGGGACGACCTGGACGGGGCCGCGGTCCTGTACGGCAAGGCCCACGACCACGGCTATGTCACTCCGGACAGTCTGTACAAGCTGGGATACATCCACTACCGCCGGGAGCGATGGGAACAGGCCCTGGAAAACTTCTACCGGGCGGGCCTGGATACCGAGGAAAGCCCCTACCTGCTCTACGCGACGGCCAACGCCTTGTTCCAGAGGGAGGACTTCTTCGCGGCCCAGGGCTATTACACCCGGCTGACGGACAGGCTAAAGTTCGAGCTGGACCAGCTTCCCCTGGTCGAGCCCCAGGTCCGTCCTTCCCACGGGGAGATCGTGGATCTTCTCATGCGGACGACGAACAACCTCGGGGTGGCTTTGTACCGCATCGGGAACCGCATGGGGGATCCCCGCCGCCGGTCCGCGGCCATGGTCCAGCTCATGGAATCCTCCAGGTACTACGATTCCATGGAGAGGGATCCGACTTCCATGATCCGTCCTGAGTCCCGGAACCTAGGCTACCTCAACCTGGACTTCATCCTTCATCCCCAGAGGGGGATCGACCTTTCGATCTATCCGGATCTGCCCAAGAGGATGAAGTTCCCGAAGGAATGAGGAGCCGGGATGAAGGGGGTGGAATAGAAAAATCCGCGTTGGACGATGTTGGATTTGAACCAACGACTTCCACCGTGTGAAGGTGGCACTCTCCCGCTGAGTTAATCGTCCAACGCGGATTCTTGGCCGACGCAACGCATGATATCCGGGGCATGGCAGGCTGTCAAGGACGGACGAGATCCCCGGAGGAGAAGCAAATCGTGAATTCAACTTGTATGCTTTTTTCTACATCCGCCGAAGCCGCGGCGGAGAACCGAACATAATTCATTGTCAAACAAGGCGGAATAATAATCATGAAGGACGGCGGGATCTGGCACGAAAACTGGATGTTAACGGATCGCGAAAGGATTCCGTTGATGGAAAAATCCCTTGTCATAACCGCGGGACGGACGGGCCTGACCCGGTTCTCGGGCAAGATCGAGACCGAGATCGTCCGCAAGAGCATCCACATTCTCGTCGGGGTCGTCCCGACCCTGGCCGCCGTAAACCTCCAGGTGACGACCACCCTGCTGGGCTTCGGGGTCCTTTTCTATACCTACTGCGAGCTTCTCCGACTCCGGGGCTACGAGGTGGCCGTCGTGTCCCGGGTGACGGCGTTGGCGGCCCGGCGAAGGGACGCGGGGCGCTTTGTCCTAGGCCCCGTGACCCTGGGTATGGGGGCCCTCGTTTCCCTGCTTGTCTTCCCGGAACCCTCGGCCTCCATAGCGATCTACGCTTTGGCCTTCGGGGACGGGCTTTCCTCGCTGGTGGGGCGACTGTTCGGCACGGTGCGCATACCCTTCACGGGGGGCAAGTCCCTGGAAGGGAGCCTGACCTGCTTCCTGGCCGTCTGGGCTTCCGCGTATGGAAAAACGGGCGATCCCGCGGGGGCTCTAGCCGTGGCGGCCGTTGCGACGGCCGCGGAGGCCCTGCCTACCCGGGACCTGGACAATCTTATACTGCCCCTTGTCGTGGGCCTTGCCGCCCGGCTGATCTATTCCTGATCCTAGGCTGTCAAGCCGCCCCGTTCCGGGGGCCTGTAACGCCTCGGAGATTCGAGGGTCCCGCTAAAGCCACAGATAGTACGCGTTGATCTTCCGCAGGAACAGGGCCGTCCCGGCGGTCAGCCCGAGGGCTCCCAGGATCACCGACGCGGGGGAACGGGAGGCGCGGAGGGCCAGTCCGCCGACGAAGATAAGGGCGCTGCCCAGAGCCGCCAGCTTGTATCCCCCTTCGCCGGTCATGCGCGCGGCCAGGGCGTAGTTGGCGGACGCTCCCAAGAGGCAGGCGCCGGACAAGAATCCGTACAGCTGGGCGTATCCGACCCGTTGGAGCAGATCGGATCCGAAGGTCCCGGTGTTCACCGGAAGCCCCGTTCCCAGGGCCAGGGAAGCCAGGAGCACGGCCCCGATCGGGACGGACTGCCTGTCCTCCGAAAACCCGACCGAGTACAGGGAACCCGCGAACAGGGAGAAGGTGCCCAGGAACCGCATGGTGAGGAGGAGCCGGGTCACAAGGCTTCGTTCGGGGAACGACGCGTCCAGGAGGGCTCCCCGCAGGGACTCGATCCGGAGGATCTCGGCGGACAGGGCCAGGGCCCAAAAGGCGAAGAAGTACAGCTCCATGGAAACCGTTCGGGAGTATCGAAAGGATAGGAGGGATAGGACGGTGATCCCGTAGACGGAGCATAGGACGCCCGCCGCGACGGGCAGGACGCCGGGGTACCGGGAGGCGATGGCGGGCTGGGATCGGGGAGTCGGGAAACCCGGTAGGCGGGTCGGGGCCTTAAGCGCCTCGGATCCGATCCGAAGGAAGGAGGCTGCCGAGACGGCCGCGAACGCCAGGGCCAGGATCCAGCAGGCGCGGTAGGTTCGCGTCCGGGAAGAAATCGTCATGCTCCAAGCTTACTACGAAGGGGCACAGGAAAAAAAGCGGTTGAACCTGTCGCGGCACGTGCCGATACATACGCTAGGAGTAAACCGAATGAAACGGATGCAAGCCCTCTGTCTTATCCTGGTCCTGCTCGCCGCACCCCTCTGGGCGGGCGACGTGGCGTCCTTCGTAAACCTCGGATTCTCCCCCGATTCCGCATACTACATGTTCGGACAGTACGGCGTGGACACCCGGACCGGCACTCCCTACGCGGAAACCTTCATCGTCGACACCAAGGCCAACGATTTCGTTCGGAAGGGGACCGCCCGGATGACCTACGCGGTTCGCCCGGAGCCGGGCCAGGATCCTGCTGCCGCTTTCTACGCCCTCCTGGCGGATCAGGGCGCCGCCAAGATCAAGGAATACAGGATCGACCCCCTTCGGCAAGGCCGGATCGTGTATCTCCTTGTGAACGGCCAGACTCCCTCGGACGCCCTCTCCTTCAAGGATTACAGGACGGAAGCCCAGTGGGAGGTCCTGCTCCGCCCCGTAACCACCGAGGTGAACGGGGAACTTACCTCGTCGTTCGGAATATCCGCTTCCATCACCTCGAAGTCCGGGACCGTCAAGCGCTTCGAGGCGGGCAACCCGGCCATCAAGCGCAAGGGGGTGCGGGGCTACGCCATCCGGCGTATCCTCGTCACTCCGGATGAAAGGACCGTGGTGTTCATCGTGGAGAAGCGCTTGGCCGAGAAGGACGGGGACTCCGTCCGCTACATGGTGGAGACCGTCCGGATCCCATAACTTTTTCCGGAACTTACCACGGAGTTCACGGAGGGCACGGAGAAAAGACCGGGCAAGAACATGGTCGAAGCGAACCTCGGCTGTGTTTCCTGGTGTTCGACGAAGCCCTGCGGGCTTCGTCGCCGAGAGGCCGCGGATGCGGCCTCTCGCTGATTCCAATACAGGTTGAATCCCTCCCTTGATTTTCGGTATCATCCCTCATCCATTCTCCGTACAAGGAAGCATCATGGCCGAGAAGATCACCAGCCGCGCGGTCGACTATTCCCAGTGGTACATCGACATCGTCCTCAACGCGAAACTCGCCGACTACTCGCCGGTGAAGGGCTGCATGGTCGTCCGGCCCCGGGGCTACGCGATCTGGGAGCGGATCCAGGCCGAGTACGACCGCCGCTTCAAGGAGACGGGACACCAGAACGCCTACTTCCCCCTCCTCATCCCCATGAGCTTCCTCAAGAAGGAGGCGGAGCACGTGGAAGGCTTCGCCCCCGAGCTGGCCGTGGTCACCCACGGGGGCGGGGAGGAGCTCGAGGAACCCCTGGTCATCCGGCCGACCAGCGAGACCATCATCTGGTCCAAGTACAAGGACTGGATCCAGTCCTGGCGGGACCTGCCCCTCCTGTACAACCAGTGGTGCTCGGTTCTCCGCTGGGAGAAGCGCACCCGCCTCTTCCTGCGCACCGCGGAGTTCCTCTGGCAGGAGGGACACACGGCCCACGAGACCGAGCAGGAGGCCGTCGAGGAGACCATGCGGATGCTCGAGGTGTACCGGGAGGTCGCGGAGCGCCATCTCTGCCTGCCGGTCATCGCCGGGAAGAAGAGCGACGCGGAGAAATTCGCAGGGGCGGTCAGCACCTACTGCATCGAGGCCATGATGCAGGATCGAAAGGCCCTCCAGGCGGGGACCAGCCACTTCCTGGGCCAGAATTTCGGAAAGGCCTTCGACGTCCAGTTCCAGACCCGGGACGGGAAGCTGGACTACGCCTGGGCGACCAGCTGGGGTGTCTCCACCCGCCTGATCGGGGCGGTCATCATGACCCATTCGGACGACAAGGGACTGGTCCTGCCCCCCACCCTGGCCCCCGAGCAGGCGGTCATCGTCCCGATCTACAAGACCGACAGCAAGACCGCGGTTCTCGGGTACGCGGCGAAGATGGAAGCCTCCTTGAAGGAAGCGGGAATCCGGGTCGTGACGGACACGGACGACACGAGCTCCCCGGGCTGGAAGTTCGCGGAGTGGGAGATGCGGGGAGTGCCCGTGCGGATCGAGGCGGGGCCCCGGGACATGGAGGCCGGCAAGGCGGTCCTGGTACGCCGGGACACGGGGGAGAAGACCGTCATCGCCGCGTCCGAGGCGGCGCCCAAGGTCCGGGAGCTGTTGGATGGGATACAAAAGAACCTCTACGACCGGGCAAAGTCCTTCCGCCTCGCGAACACCCGGGATATCTCCGACTACGAGGAGATGAAGGCCTTCTACGGAAAGGCCGGAGAGGAGAACGAGGGAACCGCTTCGGCCCGGGGAGGCTTCGCCCGGGCCCTCTGGTGCGGGAGCGCGGAGTGCGAGGCCAGGCTGAAGGCCGAGACCAAGGTGACCCTGCGCTGCATGCCCATGGACGACCAGGAGAACGTTGACGGCAAGTGCGCCCTCTGCGGGGCCCCCGCTAAGTTCAGGGCCATCTTCGCGAGGAACTATTGATGGGCCGCGGCGGCCCCGCCGCCGCGGGCGCCCCGCGCCGAGCCCGCGGACGGCTCCGCCGGACCGCACTTCGTCCGGCCGCGTGGCTGGCGACCTGGCTGGCCGTGGGCATCGCCGCGGTCGCTTGTTCCCGGGGACCCGCTTCCGAGCCTCCGGAAGATTTTCCGGAATCCTATGCCCCGGGGGCCGTCCTCCGGCTCTTCGAGGGGCGATTGTCCTCCCTGCCCCCCGACGCGGCGCCGGGTTCCCCGGGCCTGCCCTCGGGGATCGCTCCGGCGGTCGCGGCCGCCGCGGCCGTAGACGGCAGAACCGCCGCCCTGGCCCTGAACCGTGTAGGGCTGGTCCTGGTTCGGATCGATCCCGAACGCCGACGCTTCCGGATCGAGGCCCTGGATTCCGGGGACCCCTTCGACGGTCGGAGCGTGGGCGGGCTCTTTGTCCGGGACGGGACCCTGTACTGTCTTCTCTATCGGGACCCCCTGTTCGAAACGCGGCCGCCCCGGGATCCTCCCTCGGTCCTTTTGGCGTGGGATCCTCGAGACCCGGAGTCCCGGCCGAAGCCCTTCGACCTGGGGCTGGGCTCGGAAAACGGGGGGCTCTTCGCCCTCTTCCCGCGGTCCGACGGTTCCTGGGCTCTCCAGTTTAGAAAGCCCGCGGGCGAGGGCTTCGAAAGCTCCTTCCGGATGTATAGTCCCGCATCCGGATCGTTCCGGCCCCTGACCCGGGGGGAGTTCGAGCAGGCTCTCTCCCCCCGTCTCCTGTCCTTGGCTCCGGACGCGCTCCGGAGAGCCGCCCGGCTCCTGGCTCCGGAAGGGGTCCCCGTGATCGTCTCGGCCGCCCTGGCGGACGGAAGCCGGGAGGCCTACGTCTTCGGGGAAGGTCCCCCGGAGGACACGGTGGAGCTTCGCGGGGCGGCCGCCCCCGCGGGGGCGGCCCTGGTGTCCTGGAACGCCGTGGCGGCGACGGCTAGGGACGGGACGGAAGCCGCCTTTCGCCTGCCGGTCCCGATGCCCGGAGCGGTGTACCGGGACATCGTGCCCCTGGAGGGGGCGATCCTGGCGGTCTGGGAGGTCGGCGTCTTCCCCGATATCGAGGAGTCCGGGGTGGTCTTGCTTCCGGCCCCCTGAGTGGTATAGTTCCTGGTGGAGGGCCCCATGAAACGGACGTTCCTGGCGGCGGCCATGCTCCTAGCCTCGGTCTGCGGATTCGCTTTGGAGCTAGAGTACCTCAATCCCAGGATCGGGGTGATCCTGATCAACAACGTGATTACCGGAGGGGTCGGGGCGCCGAACGCCCTGGTGAACACCCTGGGAGCCTCGTTCAGTTTTCAATTCCGAAGGAACCCCCGGTTTTCCTTCGATCCCGGCCTGGATTTCTACTTTACCCGCTACGAGTGGGGAGCCGATCTTCGAGCCCATCCGACGGAGCTGGAGACCGCGGACGCCGCCTTCGTCCTGGGAGCCATCCTGGATGCCCCCGTGCTGTGGAGGGTGAACCTTTCGGACCGTTTCGATCTCCTCGTGGGAGGGGGTGGAGCCCTGGTGCTTCGGGCCGCCTTCGGGTCCTCCGGGGATGTCCCATCGATCGGAACCTGGTTCTACCGGGGCCTTCGGTGGTTCTATCCCGACGCCCAGGTTCGTCTCGCATACCGCCTGCAAGAGAAGTTCACCTTCGAATTCATCGTTCGGGGATTCCTTCCCCTCTTCAACGCCTTGGATCCCGACGCTCCGTCCTTCTTCGACCACGCCATGCTAAACGCAGGCATGGGTATGAGGATCAAGCTGCGCTAGAGGCGTTTCAGGAATCCGTCCTTGGGAACGAAGTTCGTCTGGGCCGAAAGGCGTCCGTCCCGGTAATACCGGACATAGGGTATCTCCCGGTTGCCCAGGATGTCCTCCTTGAACGCCAGGAATTCCTCGTAGACGGGTTCCCGGTCGTATTCCAGGTAGAAGATTTTGCGCTCCGGCGATTCCGGAAGCTCTTCCAGGTATGAGCGCATCCACGTCCATTGGGGACACCAGGACTGGGTCAGGATGACGGCCACCGAGGGGGCGGAACCGATCACCTCCTCCTCGAACTCTCCCCGGGCCATGGCGGCTTTACACTGCGCTTCTGTCAGGCGGATCATCATGGCCTGAGCTTACCTGGAACGGGCGGGAGCCTTCAAGGCACCGCCGCCTCCCCGGAAAGGGCCCGTTCCACGGTCCTCCGGAGAAGACCCGGCGCCAGGGGCTTGAGGAGGTATGCGTAGGGCTTGGTTCGGGCGGCCCGATCCTGGGAGCTCCGGCCGGGATAGGCGGTCACGTAGATGACCGGGGCGTCCGAGAGCACCCGCATGCGCTCCGCCGCGTCCACCCCGTCGGTGAAGCTGGCCAGGCGGATGTCCATGATCACGAGGCTGGGCTTCCATCGGAGCACGGCCGGGAGGACCGCGTCCCCGGAGGCTATGATCTCGGGCACGTCGTAGCCCGCGTCCTCCAGGGTTTCCTGCATCTCCATGGCCGCCAGGGGCTCGTCTTCCACGACGAGAATTCGGGGTCTGTCCATGCGTCCCTCTGCGAGTAAAAGGTTAACATTCCCAAATTCTGTTTTTCGCTTCGACGATCCGGCACGTCGGCGGCGTCCAAGAACCGCCGAGGGGCACCTAAGGGTACACCCGTTCGGCTTTCCAATCAAGGGTGGATCCGGCTCCGGCGGGAACGACTCCGTCGATTTCCTCCGGGACGGTCCAGGGTTCCCGGATCAGCCGTACGCGGCCCGGGTTCGGGGGCAGGCCGTAGAACGCCGCCCCCCGTCGGGAAAGGAAGTCTTCCAGGCTGCCCAGGGCGTCCAGGCGTTCGAACGCCGAGGCCGCAAGGGAGAGGGCTACGGGAGCGGTATAGGCCCCCGGCGGAACTCGTCCGGACTCCTTTCGCCCCCGGGGATGGGGGGCCGAGTCGGATCCG
>JAAYUR010000426.1 GCA_012517645.1 Treponema sp. | reverse complement strand
CGACGTCTGGGTCATGGATCCCAAGGTCCAATTCATCGACGATGTGAAACCGCTTCAGGACACCGAGCTGATCAGGGTTCGCGGCATTGTCGGAGTTGAGTGGGCCGTGCCTCTCTACAAGGGGCTCCTCAAGGCCCGCCTCGAGGATGGCAACTTCCAGATAGTCAACGTCCTGGGTCTCGACGATGCGACTCTCATCGGCGGTCCCCCGATGATGATCCAGGGAAGCCTCAGTGATCTTCGCAAGCAGGACGCCATCATCGTCAACGACGTCGGGGCCGCCACCCGGCTGGCCAAAAAGCCGAAGGAGCCCTGCGCCGGGGCAATTCCCCTGCAGGTGGGAGAGATTCTTGAGATCAACGACAAGCGTGCCGTTGTGGTCGGCATCTGCCGGGTGTCACGGACCTTTCAGTCTCAGCCCGTGATCTACACCACCTACAGCCGGGCTACCACCTTCGCCCCGAAGGAGCGCAAGCTGCTCTCGTTTGTTCTCGTCAAGGCTGCCGACGAGGTCGAGCCGAAGAGTCTCGCTGATCGGATCCGCCAGGGCACGGGGCTGGCAGCCTACACGGGAGAGGATTTCAAAGATCTGACCTTCAACTATTATATGAAGAGCACCGGTATCCCCATCAATTTCGGGATCGCCGTCATGCTGGGCTTTCTCATCGGGACCGCCATCGCCGGTCAGACCTTCTACAATTTCACCCTCGAGAACCTTCGCTACTTCGGCACCCTGAAGGCCATGGGCACCGGCAACGCGGTCCTGCTGCGCATGATCGTCCTGCAGGCCCTGGTGGTTGGCGCCCTGGGCTATGGCCTGGGCAAGGATCGTCTCGGCCTGCTCCAGGTCCCGGTCCGCGTCGGGGGAGTCCTGGACGACGCAGACCGGAAGCACCGGCTCCGGAGACTTCGGGTCCCGCATAAGGAAGGCGAAATCCGCCAGGGGGCGGAGGGTGCCGGGATTGGAGACGGCGATCAGAATCCTCTCGTCCGCGGGGCTGCGGCCCTCGATCCCTCGGGCGCTCTCCACCGCGAGGGCTCCCGCTGCCCTGCGGGTCACGAAGGGGCCCAGGGCGCAGGTCACGATGAACATGACCACCGTTCCGCCCAGTACGGTTTCTCCGAGCAGCCCCAGCCTGTACCCGACCAGGGCGGCGGCCAAGGTGGACGCGGTCTGGTTGACCGAAAGACCGAAGGATATGTTCACCTCCCCCAGGGAGAAGCCGAACAGGGGCTTTAAAATGAGGGAGGACGCGTACTTCGAGACCAGCACGACCCCGAGCATGACCGCAGCCAGCATAGCCGTTCCCGGAATCGTGACCAGTCCGGTCGCGTCGACCAACATGCCGATGTAGAAGACGCACAGGGGTATGAACAGGGCGTCCCCGGCGAACCTCAGCATGTACATGAGGCCGCTCCGTTCGGGGATGTGCCGGTTGAGAAGGATGCCCGCGGCGAAGGCACCCACCGCCGGCTGGATGCCGGCCAGGCCCGCGGCGGCGGAGCAGAACAGCACGACGACCAGGGCGAAGAGGAACTCCGAGGGTCCGCCGGTCTTGATGCGCCGGAAGAAGCGGCGAATGACCGGCGGGAGGAGCAGGGCGGCGCCGACGGTCCAGGCCGCGAGGACGCCTAAGGTCCTAAGCCAGAAAAACCAATCGGTCCCGGAACCGGCGGTCGTCAGGGCCAGGGCCAGCATGGCCAGGACATCCGTTATCGTCGTGGCGCCGACGGAGGCGAAGACCGCTCGGCTTCCCGAGAGCCCCATGGTCTGGACGATGGGGTAGGGGAGCATCGTGTGGGACGCGAACAGGCTTGCGAACAGGATCGCGGGCACCACGGGAAGGCCGAACACCAGGGTGCCTGCGGCGTACCCGAGCCCGAGGGGGATCAGGAAGGTCAGTCCTCCGAACACGACGGCGTCCGGGGACTTCCTGCGCAGTTTGCGGAGGTCGAGCTCCAGGCCCGCGGCAAAGAAGATGTAGACCAGGCCGAATCCGCCCGCCGCTTCCATGAGGGACCCGGACTCCAGAATCCCCAGCCCCCGGGGACCCAGGAGCATCCCCGCGAGCGCCGTCCCCACCAAGCCGGGCAAGCGGACCAGCTCCGCCAGGATGGGGGCCGCGAACAGCGCGACGAGGACTATAAAAAAGACGCCGACCGGGTCGGTGACGGGGATCGAGGGGATCATATCTATATGCTAATGCGACATAGGTGGGAGCGCAAGCTGAAAACGGTGTACGATGGTCCGTGGAGGGTGGCGGCACATGGACGCGGCCGAGTTCCACGCACCGGCGCGGACTGCGGCGGGTTGCGGTCGCGCATTCCCGTCCACGGTTCTCTGTTCACCGTTCACGGTTCACCGACTATGACCACCTCCGGTTCCAGCTCGTACCCGAACCGTTCCCGGGCTTCCCGACGGGCCGCGTCGATCAGGGCGAGCATGTCCGCGGCTGTGGCGGATCCGGGGTTCACGAAGATGTTGGCGTGCTTTTCCGAGACCGCCGCGCCGCCCTGGGTGCGGCCCCGGAACCCGAGCTCGTCCAGGATCCTGCCCGTGGGCCGGCCGAAGCGCCGGTCGTTCTTGAACACGCTTCCGGCGCAGGGGAATTCGAAATGGCCCTTGGAGGCCCGGTCCGCTTCCAGCTCCCTCATCCGGGACCGAATGGAGAGGGGGTCGCCGGGAACCAGGCGGAACTCGGCGCCCAGCACGACGGAGCCGTCCAGGCGGGCGCCGGGCATGAAGGGGGTGCGCTTGTAGGCCCATTCGGCCTTGTCCGGAACCAGGGATTCACAGCCCCCGTCCCGGGCCAGGTACTCCACCCGGGTCATCAGGTCCGCGAATTCCCGCTCGTAACAGCGGGCGTTCATGTAGACGGCCCCTCCCACGGTGCCCGGCAGACCCGCCGCGAACTCCAGGCCCGAGAGCCCCTCCTGCGCCGCGGCCTCCACCAGGTCCGTCACCGGGACGCCCGCCTCGGCCTCCATGCCCGCGCCGGTCCTGCGGATTCCCGAAAGCCCCCGGGTGGATACTACGAGCCCGCGGATGCCCCCGTCCCGGACCAGAAGGTTGGCCCCTCCTCCCAGGAGGAAGACGGGCAGGCCCTCGGTACGGGCGGCGGCAAGCAGGGCGGACAGGGATTCCCGGGTCCGGGGTTCCGCCAGGGCGTCCGCGGGCCCCCCGATCCGGAAGGTGGTCCGCCGGGACATAGGCTCGTCATAGTACACCGGGCCTTCGAACTTGATTTTTTCCAGGAATTCCCGTACCGTAGGCATGTCCCGAATTGTACAGGAATTCGTTCCCGGCCCGCAACGAGGCCGTTCCCGGCGACGCCAGGAGGACCCCCGTGCACCCGATCCGGCTCTTCAACACCCTCGGCAGGGAACTGCAGGAGTTCCAACCCCTGGATCCCGGAAAAGTCGGTTTCTACGGCTGCGGGCCCACGGTCTACAACTACGCCCATATCGGCAACCTCCGCATGTACGTCTTCGAGGACACCCTGGCACGGACCCTCCGGTACCTGGGGTACGAGGTCCGGCACGTGATGAACATCACCGACGTGGGGCACCTGACCGGGGACGACGACTCCGGGGACGACAAGATGGTGAAGAGCGCCCGGGAGCGGGGGCAGAGCGTCCTGGATATCGCCCGGTTCTATACGGACGCCTTCTTCCGGGACACCGGTCTCCTCAACATCCGGCGCCCCGACGTGGTCTGCAGGGCGACGGAGCACATCGGGGACATGATCGACCTTATCCGGCGGATCGAGGCCCGGGGGTTCACCTATTTCTCGGGGGGAAACCTTTACTTCGACGTCTCCAAGTTTCCCTCCTACGGGAGGCTCGCCCTCCTGAACCTGGAGGACCTGAAGGCCGGGGCCCGGATCGAGGTGGACGCCAACAAGCGCAACCCCTACGATTTCGTCCTCTGGTTCACCAAGGGCAAGTTCGAGAACCAGGCCCTGGTATGGGACAGCCCCTGGGGCACCGGGTACCCGGG
>JAAYUR010000403.1 GCA_012517645.1 Treponema sp. | reverse complement strand
TGGTCCAACGAGGAGCGCTCCGGGGGCTATCACACCCCCTCGGACGACCTGTCCGCGGTGGAGCCCGCGGCGGTGGAGCTGGCCCTGGCCGTAGGCGTCCGCCTCGCGGAGCGCCTGGACGCGGGGGATCTGGGCTGAGGGGTTCCGGGTTCCCGGAAGCGGCGGCGATGGCGGGCCGCCCGGCGGCGGCTCCGAGCCGATCCTTGCCCCGCGCCCGCCTTGCATCGAGTTACGGCTTGAAGAGCTCCTTGAAGGCGTCCTCCAGGTTGCCGGCCGCCTTCTCGATCCCCTTGCCCAAATTCGAGGCCAGGCGGGTCAGAGGATCCTCGGAGTCCTCCATGTCCCGCTTGTAGAACTCGAACCCCGCCTTTATGTCCTCCTCGGGGGTTTCCGCGGAATATCCCCGCTTGAGGTAGTTGCCGTCCAGGATGGCCCCGAACGCCCCGGAGGCGGACCAGGTCCGGAGCTCCTGGATCCGTTCCACCGGGAAGGGGTGGGATTGCCAGAGCTGGTTGAACATCTTATGCACCGAGTCCAGCAGGGATTTCTGCTCGTCGAACTCCCGGGCCTGCAGGAAGAATTCGTTGATGTCCACCTCGGACAGGTCCTCGCCGCCGGCCATGCGCATCAGGGCGTTCAGGGAGGGCGTCTCGTCCTGGAGGGCCAGGACCTCCGCCCGGTCCGCGGTCAACTCGCTCTTGCGGTCCCATTCGTACAGGGCCGCGAAGATCGGGATGAGCACGATCTTGGGCAGGCCGAGGAGGTACGGCGAAATGCGGGCCAACATCCAGATGAGGGTCTTGTACGGGGCGTGTCCGCTCATGATGTGGCCCATCTCGTGGGCCAGGATGGCCTTGACCTCGGTTTCGTCGAAGTTGCGCAGGAGGTACGAGTTGAGGACGATGAAGGGTTCCTTCGCCCCCAGGACTCCCGCGTTGTATTCCACGCTCTGCTTGACGAACACGGTCGGCGTGAACGGCCAGTCGAAGGTGTCCGTCACCTCGGCCATCAGGCGGAAGATCCGGGAGTACTGGCGTTCCGTGACCTTGATCGCCGAGGCCAGGTGCATCAGGCGCAGGGACTTTTCCGAGGTTACCGACAGGATCGTGGAGACGAGTTCGTCCAGGCCCTTCAGGGATCGAAGCGCCGCGAGGGCCGCCCGGTCCGCGGGGTGCTCCCAGGACCGGGGATCGATGTCGTAGAGTTTCTTGATCTTCGGAACCAGCATGATGCCTCCCGGCGCGGCCCTCGAGCCGACGCCGGGGATATTCTCCACGGTTCCGGGAGAATCCGCAAGGCAGCGGATCGCGGTGCCGGAGGAGGCCGCGGCCCGAGACCGGGAAGGATTTTCCCCTGCCCGGGGAAAACCTTCCAGGGCGGGGCCGGCATCCTCGGGGGCGCGGGGCTCGCGGGCCCTCCGAGGGGCGTTCCAGCCCATTTTCCGAGGATCCTAACTTGGCACGGAATATGCATATTAAAAGATATATATAGTACTTCTTAGGAGGAAGACATGTATCACGGATTCTATACCAACGGTTGGCTCGCCGGCGCCGGCGCCTTCGGGGCTCCCTGGGGCGGATGGCTCCTGGTCCTCGCGGTCGCGGCGGCCGCTGCCTTCGCGATCGCGGCCTTCATCCGGTCCGGCCGGACCGCCGCCCGTCGCGACCGTCCGTCCGCCCTGGAGATCCTGACCGAGCGGTTCGCCCGGGGCGAGATCGACGCCGAGACCTTCCGGGCCCTGAAGTCCGAGCTCGACTCGTGATCCTAGCCCCGGACTGACCCTCTCTCCCCGGGCGGCCGCCGCCCGGGGTTCCCCGCTGTCCCCGAACCGGCCGCGGTGCGGCCGCCAGAGATCCACCCAATCAACGGAGCCGATATGACCGTAAGAATCTCCCCCGTACAGCTCGCCCGCAGAATCACCCTGGGCCTCTCCCTCGTCGGGCTCATCGTACTCACGATCCTGCATCAGCGGATGCAGGGCATTCCCTCCATCGACGCCCTCGATCCCTTCGGAGGGCTCGAGACCCTCCTCAAGTACATCGCCGGCGGCGAGTTCATCAAGAAAATCGAGCCGGGGAATATCGTACTCCTCGGTGCGATCGTCGCCCTGGGTTTCCTGTTGTCCCGGTTCTACTGCGGCTGGTTTTGCGCCTTCGGCGCCCTGCAGGGCGTGTTCGGTTGGCTCGGGAAGAAGATCTTCCGCCGGCGGTTCGAGGTGCCCGCCCGCCTGGACGCCGTGCTCCGGTGGGTGAAGTATCCGCTCCTCGCGGCGATCGTCTATTTCACCTGGAGGACCGGGGAGCTCGTCATCCGGCCCTACGACCCCCTGGCCGCCTTCGGACACCTGTCCGCGGGATTCTCCGAGGTCTGGGCGGAGTTCGCGGTGGGCTTGGTCATCCTGGTTGCCGTCCTGCTTCTCTCGATGCTGCACGAGCGGGCCTTCTGCAAGTACCTCTGTCCCCTGGGGGCGGTAAACGCGATCCTGGGCCGGGTCCCCTTCTTCCGGATCAAGCGGGACAAGCCGACCTGCATCTCCTGCTCCAAGTGCGACCGGGTCTGTCCAATGAACGTCGAGGTCTCCACGGCGGCCACGGTGGACTCCGCGGAGTGCATCTCCTGCATGGAATGCGTGACGGCCTGTCCCACGAAGAAGGAAACCTTGAAGACGACCTTGGGAGGCAAGGCCGTCAAGCTCGGCGTAGTCGCGGCGCTCGGCCTGGCTATCTATCTGGGTGCCGCTGTCGTTGGGCAGGCGGCCGGAATGCTCCGCTTCACCGCGAAGTCCCTGGGCGAGCAAGCCGCGGCCGGCGCCCTGAAGGTGGAGGACATCAAGGGTTCCTCCACCTGGACCATGGTGGCCGAGGCCTTCGGGATCGAACTGGAAAGGCTCTACCGCGAAGCCGGCGTGGACGCGTCCAAGGTGCCGCCGGACTCGATGATCAAGGACACGGGCAAGCTGGCGGGAATCGAGGGGTTCGAGGCGGACACGGTCCGGTTCGCGGTGGCCCGCATCCTGGGTGTTCCCTATGCCGGAGAAGGAGGCGAGTCGGCGGCCGCGCCGGTCCCGACGGCGTCGGTGCCTCAGGCGAACCCGGCTTCCGCCGCTCCGGCGGGCGGCGGTACCGGGACCCTCTCGGTACCCGCGGGGTTCGCCCTGGAAGGCACGATGACTGTGAACGAGGTCGCGAAAGCCCTGTCGGCTCCGGCCTCCGCGGTCCTCGCCAAGCTCGGCCTCCCCGCCGACACGCCCCGGGACACGCCGCTTCGGGACCTGAAGGACGCGTACGGGTTCACGATGACGGACCTGAAGGAACGCATCCAGAAGTGACGGACGTCCTCTCCGAGTCCGGACGGCGGGCGATGGAAGCCCGCCTCCTCCGGATCGGCCGTTCGGCTTTCGCGTGCATGCTGTCACCGGAAGCGTTCGTCCTTCGGCT
>JAAYUR010000125.1 GCA_012517645.1 Treponema sp. | reverse complement strand
CCGCCGTCGACCGCTTGGAAGCCCTGCTTCGGGAGAAGAGGCCGCGGCTCCTTCGTCGGCTGGCTGTCCTCTTCGGGGTCGGATACCTGCTAAAGAACGACGCGGACGCCTCTCTGTCCTTCTTCGAGCCCTTGCTGGAGTCCCCCGAGGTCGAGGCCCGCGGCTGGCTCTGGCTGGACTATTCCTTCAGTCTGGTCCTGCGGAACCGCGCCGCGGAAGCCCTTCCCTGGCTCAGGCGGGCCTTCGGCGGGAAGGATCCCGTACTGGCCCTCCTGGCCGCCTACATCACCGCGAACCTCGTCGCCCCGGCCCTGCCCCCGGGGGCGGACCGGGAGAACGCCGGGGCCGCGGCGGAGAGGGAGCGGGAGGGACTTCGGAAGCGCTTTGATCCCGAGCGCTGGAGCCGGGAGGTCGAGAGGTCCAAGAACGACGTGCACGTGGTCATCCTGTCCCGGCTGATCGACGACGCCGGGCGCTGGCTCTTCGACACGCCCCCATCCCGGCCCGCGGAAGCCTAGGGTCGACGGGAAGGCCGGACCCGGAAGCGAGGTAAGGAATCACGGCTTCCCGGCCGAGAATAATAACCGGATGAGGTTCCATCGACTCCTTCTCTCCGCCCTGCTGTTCTCCTGCGCCGCGGCGGCTCTGCGCTCGGAGTCTCCCGTGCATGTCGTGGAAACGGGTCAGACGATCTACGGCATCGCCCGGACCTACGGAGTGCCCTACGAATCCATCCTGGCGGCCAACGGAATCACGGACCCCCGCAAGATCCTCCCCGGTACCCGACTCGTGATCCCGACCTCCCACCGGGTGGCCAAGGGGGAGACCCTCTACGGTATCGCTCGGACCTACGGGGTGTCCCTGGAGGATATCCTCCGGGTCAACAAGCTCACCCCCGGGGCGGTCATCAAACCCGGCGATCTTTTGGTCATCCCCGGCGCGGCCCGGGCGCCCGCCGCATCCCCGAGCCTCCCGGCCGCTTCCTCCGCTCCCGGCGGCACCTCGGCCGGGGCGGGCGGAACCTCCGGGACCCCGGCCGCCAAGCCCGGTTCCGGAGCGGCGGCCGAGGCCTCGGCAAAACCGGCGGTCAAGCCGAGCGCCGGGGGAGCCTGGCCCGCTTCCGGAGACGCGGCCTACCTGGACGGCAAGCTCTTCGGGGTGGGCATCCGGGCCGAGGAGAACGCGCCGATACGGGCCGTCCGCTCGGGAACGGTCATCTCCGCGGGCCCCTTCCGGGGCTACGGTCGAGTGGCCTTCGTCCAGGCCAAGGACGGCTTGGTGTACGTATACGGGGGAGCCCAGAATCTGTCCGTGCGGATCGGGGAATCCGTCCGGCCCGGAACCGAGATCGGCCGGGCGGGCATCGACCTCAAGGAGGGCCGCCCGGTTGTCTATTTCCTGGTTTTCAAGGAGGGGAATCCCCTGGATCCGGCCAAGGTTCCGCGGGAATGACGATGGGTCCGCGATGGGGCGCGGGGGTTGCAGCCCGCCCGCAAGCGATCGCAAAGCCGATTTTAAAAGTGACGGACCTTTGAAATCGGCTCAAATATCAGGAATATTCATCGATTTATTTTTCAATTTAAAGTACAATATAGTTTGTTTTTTTGGTCAGGTGCGATATATTCAAGCTCGCTCTGGAGGGCTATGCCAACGCGGCGGTTCTCTGGGGTGGATACAAGGAAGGGAGCGAAGATGAGCGAAAGCGCCTTCCCTATGCGTACGGCCCTTAAGAAGAAAAAACAGGTTCCCGCCTTCATCCTGAAGAAAACCAAAAAGCCCAAACACCCCAAGGAAACGGATCCCCTTGCCCTGTACCTCAAGCAGATATCCCGGTACCCCCTCCTGACCGCGGAAGAGGAACTGGAGCTTGGGGAACGGATCGTCCGATCCCGGGACCTTGTCCGGCGTATCGACGAGGAGATCCAGGGGGGTGCGCGTTCCACCGAGCGCCAGGCGGAGAGATCGGAAGCGGACCGGGAGCTCGTCCACTGCAAGAACCGCATGATCTCCTCGAACCTGCGGCTGGTGGTCTCCATAGCCAAGAATTACCAACATCGGGGCCTTTCCCTGTTGGACCTGATCGACGAAGGGAACATCGGGCTCATCGAGGCGGTCGAGCGCTTCGATTATACCCGGGGCTGCCGCTTTTCGACCTACGGCACCTTGTGGATCCGTCAGGCCATCATAAAGAGTCTGGCGGACAAGGGCCGGGTCATCCGCATCCCCATCCACATGCTCAACACGATCAAGAAGTGCTATTTCGTGGCCAAGCAGCTTACCCAGGAGCTCGGACGGGATCCCAATCCCGAGGAGCTGGCGGACAAGCTGGGTATGGATTCCCGAAGGGTCAAGGAGATCATGAAACTCTCCCAGGAGACGGCATCCCTGGACACGACGGTGGACGAGGACAACGTCACCCACCTCTCGGACTTGATCAAGGACGAGACGGCGGTGGAACCCTTCGAGGAAGTCTTCTCCATGACCCTCCAGGACACCCTGGGCAGCGTTCTCAAGAGCCTGAACCAGCGGGAGATGACCATCATCACCCTCCGGTACGGACTGAACGGGGAGGGCCCCCGCACCCTGGAGGAGACCGGCAAGATCCTGGGTATCACCCGGGAACGGGTACGGCAGATCCAGGAAAAAGCCATATTGAAGCTCAAAGAACTTCAGCAGCTGTCGGAGTATCAGGAGCAGTGTTGATCCGTGGTCTTTAGACGGCGGACGGTGGACGGAAACGCGTCAAGAGTTCCGATACCGGGCCCTGCCTAGGCGTTGAAATTCGCGGAAACAAAAGCCGTTTCCGTTCACTGACCGCCGTCCGCTGTTCACCTCAACTTCCCCGCCAGCTCCTTGAATCCCCTCGTTTCCGCCGCGTCCGCAGCCGTGTCTCCCGCGGAGTTCCGGGCTCCCCGGTCCGCCCCCAGGTTCAGCAGGAATTCCGCCGCCGCCGCGTTGCCGGCTTGGGCCGCGTAGTGCAGAGGCCTGTTGCCCAGCAGGTCCCGGGAGTTCACGTTGGCCGCGGTGACCAGGGCTCCCAGGGCGTCCGTTCCGGCGGCCATGGCCAGGGACAGGGGAGAGTTGCCGTCCCGGTCCCGGGCGAAGATGTCCGCCCCGCCCTCGACGAGGAGCCGGACGATCTCCGTGTATCCCTGGGACACCGCGGCGTGCAGGGCGGTGGCTCCGGACCGGTCCCGGTCACCGGTCCTGGCCCCGGCCGCCAGGGCTATCTCCACGAAGCCCGCGGCAGGCTTGGCCTCCAGGATCACCCGCAGTACGGACCGACCGTCGGAGTCCACGGAACGGGCCGCCTCTCCGGTCAGAAGGGCCTTGAGCACCTCGGTGCCCCGGCCCAGGGCCAGGGTCAGGGGGGTCTCGCCCGCGAAGTTCCGGGCGTGGATGTCGGCCCCCCGGGCCACCAGGGCGGGGATGACGCTGACGCGGTCCGAGGATACGGCCTCGTGCAGGGCCGTGGAGCCTCCGTCCCCGCGGGCGTTGGGCGACGCCCCGGCGGATAGCAGGAGCCGGACCGATTCCAGGTCCCCGTTCCCCGCGGCGTCGTGGAGGGGGGTGCGGCCCGCGTCGTTGCGCGCCGCGGGATCCGCCCCCCGATCCAGGAGCCAGCGCACGGCCGAGGGGTCCTGCCTCCGCACGGCCTCGAAGATCGGGGAGGCCCCCGCGAAGTCCCGGGCGTTCACGTCGGCTCCGGCGAGGACCAGGGCTTCCATGCTCTTTCGGGCGTTCCAGTACACGGCCTGGTGCAGGGGCGTAGCCCCCGTCAGGTCCCGAGCCGAAAGGTCCGAGCCCGCGGCCACCAGGGCCCGGATCGTATCCGGGGAGTCCCTGCGCACCGCCGCGTGAAGGGGCGTCTGGCCGTCCGCGTTCCGGGCTTCCGGGGAGGCTCCGACGGAGATCAGGAAGGCCGCCGCCTGGGCTAGGCCTTCCGACGCCGTGTAATGGAGGGGGGTGTTCCCCGCCACGTCCCTCGCGGCCAGGACGGCTTCCGTGAAGAACCATCGCTTGGGGTTGGACGGAGAGGCCAGGGCCAGCCCCAGGGGAGTCTCGCCCCGGACGTTGGCCGCGAAGATGTCGGTCTTTGCGGCCAGAAGGACCCGGGCGGATTCGGACTGGTCCGTCCGGACCGCGATATGGAGGGGAGTGTCCCCCGCGTTGTTCCGGGTTCCGGGGTCGACGCCCCGCTCCATCATGAGGACAAGAGTCTCCGGGATGGCCTTCAGGTTGACCGCCGCGTGCAGCAGACCGTTCCCCGAGTCGTCCCGGGCCCGGAGGGTGGACGGCAGGAGCAGGGGATCCACGGCTTCCGGCCCGATGGAAACCGCCGCCGACAGGGGAGTCTGTCCGGAGCTGTTCCGCGCGAAGACGTTGGCGCCCCGCTCCACGAGCAGGCGGCTCCAGTCGGGGCGCATCTTGCGGACCGCCAAGGCCAGGGGCGTGTCCCCTTCCGCGTTGGCGGAGTCCACGAAGGCACCCGCGTCCAGGAACAGGGGAGCCGTGTCCGCCCCGTAGCCCAGCTGGACAGCCACATGGAGGGGGGTGTTCCCGCTTCGGTCTTTCAGGGACGGGTCGGCCTTGT
>JAAYUR010000155.1 GCA_012517645.1 Treponema sp. | reverse complement strand
TTCGGAGCCCTCCTGCTTCGGGCGGTCGCGTCCGGCGCGGTCTTCGCCGCCCTGGGTGCCGGAGCCGCCTACGTCATCCGGACCTTCCTTCCGGAGCTGCTCGGCGAGCCTTCGGCGCCGGAACCCGCCGGCCAAGGCGCGGAGTCCGCGGATCCGGAGCATCGACTGAACATCGTTCTTCCCGGCGGGGATGAAGCCGCCGAGGAGGTGGAAGACCTGCCGGCTGCCTCGGATCCGGGAAGCGTCGGCGAAGAGGAGCTTCGGGACCTGGAGAAGGACGCCGAGGAGATCGGCACGGACAGCCTGGTCCCGGAGGAAGAGCCCGGGGAAGCCCGGGCTCCCGTTTCCGCGCGGCCGCCCGCCACCTTCGACGAGCTGGACGTGCTGCCGGACCTGGACGGCCTGTCCGACGTCTTCGCCGCCGCGTCCCACGAGAACATCGACGCCGGGGAGGCCCCTGTCCGGGATCCCATCTCCTCGACCGGAGCCTCCCGGGACGGGATCGACGCCGCCACCATGGCTCAGGCCGTACGGACGCTGCTCAAACGGGATCAGAAAGGGTAACCCGAGATGAACAATCCCCTGTTGGACCATACGACCGAAGAGGAACTCTGGGTCGAATACAAGCGGAACCGGGATCCCGCGATCCGCGAAGCCTTCATCAAGCAGTACGCCCCCCTGGTCAAGTACGTAGCCGGCAAGGTCGCGTCCTCCATGCCCCATTCCGTCGAGTTCGAGGATCTCGTCGGGTTCGGGGTCTTCGGCCTCATAGACGCCATCGACAAGTTCGATCCGGAAAAGAACGTCAAGTTCAAGACCTACGCGGTGACCCGCATCCGGGGGGCGATCTTCGACGAGCTCCGTTCCATAGACTGGGTGCCCCGTTCTGTCCGACAGAAGACAAAGGAACTGGAAGAGGCCATCCAGCAGCTGGAGGCCAAGCTGGGCCGGCCCGCGGCGGACGGGGAGATAGCCCAGGCCATGGGGGTCACCGAGGACGAGCTGGCCAAGACCATGCTCAAGATATCCGGCACCGCCGTGCTTTCCCTGAACGACGTTTGGTACTCCGGGGACGACGTAGACAAGATATCAATTGGCGACAGCATCGAGAGCCCGGGAAGCATGAACCCGGATTCCATGATCGAGAGGGAGGAGATACGGAGGGTGATCGTACAGGCCATACAGGAGCTTCCCGACAAGGAAAAAAAGGTGCTGGTCCTGTACTACTACGAAGAGCTCACCTTGAAGGAGATCGGACAGGTGCTCGAGGTCACGGAATCGCGGGTAAGCCAGCTCCACACCAAGGCTATACTCCGTCTGAGGGCCAAGCTCACGAATATCCGCAAGGGGATCGTTTAGCCATGCCGGGTACCGTCGGGCTTGCGCAGGTACAGGAACTCATGCGCCGGTACCTGGACGAAGACAGGGAGAAGACCTCGGTGGCCGCGGAAGGGGTGACCCTGGAGGAGGCTCTCCGAAGCGCGGCCATCCAGCTGGACTGCCCGGTGACCTCCCTCGATTTCGAGGTCGTGGAGAAGGGTGTCCCGGGTACGCTCGGACTGGGCCGTAAGCCCTGGAAGATCCGGGCGTACAAGGGATCCGTCAAGAAGAAGGTGGCCGCAGCCGAGGCCTCCTTCGGGGAAGGCATCCTCTCGGAGGATTTCGGGGCGGACCTGGAACCCAAGGACCGGGACGGAGAGGTCTTCGTGCGCCTGTCCTCGGAGGGGGTCCTGCTCAAGGTTACCGCGCCGGTCGGACGGGGGCGCAGGGCGACCGAAAAGGCGGCCATGGACAGACTCCACGAGAGGGGCATCCATGACATCGACGAACCCCTGGTGCGGGAGGTCGTGCGGCTGGCCTCGGGAGAGTACGTGCCCGTGGGATCCTTCATCATGAATCCCGCCAACGACGCCTTGATGACCGTGGAGGTCGGCGACCAGGACATGAAGGCGTACGTGATGCTGACGGCCCCGGGGCCGGGAGGCTGCGACCTGTCCGCGGAATCGATCCTGTCCTTCCTCAGGAACAACAAGATCGTCTACGGGATCAAAGAGGACGTTCTCCAGGAACTGGAGGACCGCCCCCGGTACCGGGAGCTGATCCTGGTCGCCGAGGGATCCCGCCCCCAGAACGGGCGGGACGCCTACATGCAGTTCAACTTCAGCGTGGACAAGACGGAGATCCATCTGAAGGAAAGCGCGGACGGGCGGGTCAACTTCAAGGAACTCGGCCTGATCCAGAACGTCGTCGCCGGACAGCCCCTGGCCCGCAAGGTCCCCGCGGAGAACGCGATTCCCGGAAGAACGGTGACCGGAAAGATTCTTCCCGCCCGGAACGGAAAGGACATCCCTCTTCCGCTGGGGAAGAACGTCCGGGTTTCCGAGGACGGGGTCACCGTCCTGGCCGAGATCAACGGCCAGGTGACCTACATCGGCGGAAAGATCAACGTGGAAGAGGTGTTCACGGTTCAAGGGGACGTGAACCTGAAATCCGGCAACGTCATGTTCCTGGGCACCGTCCTGGTGCAGGGAAACGTGGAGGACGGGTTCATCGTAAAAGCCTCGGGCAATATCGAGGTGCACGGGAACGTAGGGAAGAGCGAGCTGGTGGCGGAAGGGGACATCATCGTCCACCAGGGCATCACCGGCAAATCCGGAGGTTCCATCCAGGCGGGCAAGAACGTCTGGGCCAAGTTCATCGAGAACGCGAAGGTCGAGGCCGGAGAGTCCGTCATCGTGTCCGACGGCATAGTGAATTCCGACGTCACGGCCAACAAGAAGATAATCTGCCAGGGGAGGCGGGCCGCGATCGTCGGCGGGCACTACCGCGCCTGCGAGGAGATCAACACCAAGACCCTGGGCTCCCCGGTGGGAGGGACCGAGACGATCTGCGAGGTCGGCTACGATCCCAAGAGCAAGGCTAGGATGGATCAGCTGAACCAACAGCTGTCCCCGCTTAGGCGACAGATCGAGGAGATGGACAAGAACATCTCGACCCTTCAGGCCCTGAAGAAACAGCGCAAGACCCTGCCGGAGGAAAAGGAAGCCATCCTGCAGGAGAGCATGGCCAAACGCGCCGAGGTTGCCCAGGAAGCTGCGGCCCTGGCGAAGGAGATCGAATCCATACAGGCCTACCTGTCCAACCTTAAGACCCGCGGCAAGGTGAGCGTTTCCGGAAAGGCCCACCCCGGGGTCAAGATCATCATCAAGGACGTGTCCGAAGAGCTCAAGATCGACCAGAAGGGGATCACCTTCTACTTGGACAACATGATGATCAAGAAGACCAAGTACGAGGAATTGGACGACGAAAGCGTCCGGAGGGGGCCGGATGCCTATAAAGCCGATTGACCTTCAGACTCTCTTCATGCAGATGAACCAGGTCAGCAAGGAGCAGGCCGCGGCCAAGGACGGGGCGGTTCTCCAGCAGTCTATTCAGGGAGCGGTCTTGCAGAAGAAGAGGGAGGACGAGGTCCGGTCGGTGCAGAAACCCCAGGCGGACGAGGGCGCGGCCAGGATCGGGGACCGGGAATCCGGCTCCGCCCCGGGCGGGGAGACGGAGAGCCGGAAACGCTCGAAGGATACCGAGGAACCCGAGGAGCCGGAGATCGTCAAGGATCCCGACCTCGGCAGGCGGATCGACATCCAAGGATAGCCATGACCCAGTTTTCCGTCCTGCTCGCCGTGACCGTGGGCGGTTTGTTCCTCATCTTCCTCTTCGTGCGCGCCGGGATCCGGAGGGCCCTGGATGCCGAGGGACTGAAGGACAAGCTGAGGGAGGAAATCGGCCAGCTCGTGCGGGATCTCAACCAGACGACGGATCGTAACATTTCCCTGATCGAGGACGCCGTCCGGGCCCTCAAGGAAGCCGTCGCGGAGGCGGACCGGAGAGTGGAGGTGCTTCGAAGGGAATCCGAGCGCCGCGCCCAGGAACAGGCGGTCTACGATCGGCTCGGGCGGCTTCGGGCCTCCGCTTCAGCCGAGGCGGAACGGAGTGTAACCCGACAGGACCCCGGGGCCGCGGAGGCCGCGTCCTCCGGCCGGACTTCCCCGCTGCCGGCCGCTCCCGTCCGGGCCGAGGCTCCGGTGCCGAAGGACGGGCCGGAGCCCCGCACGCCGTCCATACCCTTCGTGACCTTTTCCTCCACTCCCCTGCGATCCAAGCCCCCCTTGAAGGAGGAAGTCCTGTCCCTGAACAGGAGGGGTATCTCCGCGGACTTCATAGCCGCCAAGCTCGGGATCACCGTGGCCGAGGTCGAGCTCATCATTTCCCTGGAAGAGCAGAGGGGGCTTGCGGGAAGGGAGGACAGGCCGTGACCCGGGGGATTCTGGGGATCGATTTCGGAACGACCAACTCCGTATGCGCCTGGATCGAGAACGGCCGGCCTCAGGTCATCCCGAACGATCGGGGGAACCGCAGCACCCCTTCCGTGGTCGCGCTGTCCCATTCGGGGGAAATCCTGGTCGGCGAATCGGCGAAGAACCAGGCCGTCGCGTCTCCTCAGACGACCTTGACCGGAATAAAGCGCCGCCTGGGTTCCCGGGATCCCGTCCGCCTGGGGGATCGGTGGTATGCTCCCGAGGAAGCCGCTTCCTGGATCTTCGGGAAGCTGAAACGGGACTCCGAAGCCTTCCTCGGGTTTCCCGTGGAGCAGGCGGTGGTCTCCGTGCCCGCACGGTTCGGGGAGCCCCAACGCAGAGCCGTCAAGGAAGCGGCCCGCAGGGCGGGCTTGGAGGTGCCCAGGCTGGTGAACGAGCCGACGGCGGCGGCGGTGGCCCGGGCCTTCCTGGAACCCGAGGACGCGGATACGGAACGGATCGTGCTGGTGTACGATTTCGGGGGAGGCACCTTCGACGTGACGGTCCTTGCCGCCCGGGGCCGGGTCTGCGAGGTGTTGTCCTCCGCCGGGGACGACCGGTTGGGAGGCATGGATATCGACGCGCTTCTCTACCGGGAAGCCTCGGGCGTGTTCCGCCGGGATTGGGGCGTGGATCCCGATACCGACCCCTTCCTGGCTCAGCAGCTGATGGATCTCTCCGAGCGGGCCAAGATCGAACTATCCTCCCGCAGCGAGGTGACGATCACCGTCCCGTTCTTGAACGCGGGCCGGGGCTTGGCGCACCCGTCCTTCGAACTGAGCCGGGAACGTTTGGAGGATCTCGCCCGGCCCTTGGTGGAGCGTAGCCTCGACCTTGTGCGGCTGGCCTTGGAGGAGGCGGAAAAGCGCCCCAAGGATATAGACGCCCTGGTGCTCTCCGGCGGGTCCAGCAGGATCCCCCTGGTTCGCAGCTTGCTTGCGGACTACCTCCCCTTGGAGCCCGAAAGCAGGGTGAATCCCGAGGAGATCGTCGCGGTAGGCGCCGCGGTGGAAGCGGCGATTCTATCGGGCGGGGCCGGAGGATTCGGAGTACGGGATGTGAACTCCCGAACCTACGGAGTCGAGATAGAGGGGGGGCGTTTCGTGGCGCTCCTGCCCCGGAACGAACCCCTCCCGTCCAGGAGGCGGAGGGTGTTCACCACCGTCGCGGACGACCAGGAATCCGTCGAGATACACATACTCCAGGGCGAGTCGGACTCGGCGTCGGATAACATCTCGTTGGGCCGGTTCCTCCTGCCCGGCATCCGGAAAGCCCGAAAGGGGGAGCCGCGGATCCAGGTCGAGTTTTCCATCGACGAAAGCGACCTATTGCGAGTCCGGGCGATGGATCTGGACACCCGCACCGAGCAGGCCGTGGTCGTAACGGGTTCCGGAGCCTACGGCGGGGACGCGGAGAAGCTCGCCCGCCTGGCCGCCCGAGTCCGGGCCTTGGCAGGGGCCGAGGACCTGGACAACGGGTTCCGCTCGGAGATCGAGGAACTGCTCCTCCGGGCGGCCTGGGCGGTCGAGTCGGGATCGGAGGAGGATCGGCTTTTGGTCCGGGGATCCCTCGAGGCGGTGGCCGGGGAGCTCCTGGCCAGGAAGAGGGTGACTTCCGTATGAGGAGCGACCGCGAGCTTTGGGCCCTGTTCGGCCTTCCTCCCGGAGCGGATTCCCGGGACTTGAAAAAGGCCTTCCGCCAGCTCACGAAGCGCTATCATCCGGATTCCTCCAAGGACCCCGCCACGGCCCGGCGTTTTTCCAGGGTCGTGCGGGTGTACAAGCTGTTGTCCCGAGAATCCGCGGGAACCCTGGAGGTTCCGGCTCCGGAGTCGTCCGTGGAGGCCGAGGAGGATCTCTTCGCCCTGGGAACGGAGTTTACCGTGTCCCGGGAAGCGGCCACCCGGGTGGAAGCCGTGAAGCGCCTGGGCTTGTCCGGCAAGCGAAGCGCCTACATTTTTCTTCGGAAAGCCCTGTACGACGATTCCGAGGAAGTGATCGCCCAAGCCGTCCGCTCTGTGGCGCTCCTGGGGATCCGGCAGGCGGACGGAGAGATAGCCAGTCTGTTCTCCCGCTCCGGGGAGAACCTCAAGCGTACGATCCTGGAGACTGCCCGGGGCACCCGGGAGCCCGTGTTCCTGCCCGCCCTGCGCGTCGCGAGGTCGGATCCGGACGCCTCGATCGCGGGAGCGGCTGCGGATATCCTGAAAACCTTCGAAGGGGATTGAACCGGAAAGGCGGATTGCCGCAGGGGCGGGGAATCCTCATTCCTCCGTCCTGCCGCCTTCCAACCCGTACTCCTGGAGCTTTTGGTAGAGAGTCTTCCTCCCGATTCCGAGAATCTCCGCGGTCCGGCTCTTGTTTCCACCCTGGGCGGCCAGGGTTTCCCGGATCAGGATCTTCTCCGCCTCCGCGAGGGTGGAACCGGAGGGGATGCGCACCGTATCGTCCTCCTGGGCTTCCCGGATGCCCGGAGGCAGATCCTCCAGGCTAACCACGGAGCCCCGAGCCAGGACCACCGCGCTTTCCACGCAGTTCCTCAGCTCCCGGACATTGCCTGGCCAGGAGTACGCGAAGAAGGCCGCCCGCACCTTGGGGTCGAAGCCTTCCAGGCTTTTCCCGTTCTCCTCGGAAAATTCCCTCAGGAAGGCTCCCGCCAGCAAGGGGATGTCGTCCTTCCGCTCCCGCAGGGGCGGCACGTGGATGTTCACCACGTTCAGTCGATAGTAGAGATCCTCCCGGAAGGTCCCCTTTTCTATTTCCGCCTTCAAGTCCCGGTTCGTGGCGGCGATCACCCGGACGTCCACCTCCAGGGTTTCCTCGCCCCCGACCCGTTCGAACTTCCGTTCCTGGAGGACCCGGAGGATCTTGATCTGTACGTTCTGGTTGATCTCCCCGATCTCGTCCAGGAACAGAGTCCCCTCGTGGGCCAGCTCGAAACGGCCCCGCTTCCTTCCGGTCGCCCCCGTGAAGGCCCCTTTCTCGTGCCCGAAGAGCTCGCTCTCCAAGAGGGATTCCGCCAGGGCCGCGCAATGGACCTTGATGAAGGGTTTGTCCGCCCGGGGCGATAGATTGTGCAGGGCGTCCGCGATGAGCTCCTTCCCGACCCCGCTCTCTCCGGTGATCAGGACGCTGGCCTTGGTGGGGGCCACGCGGCGGATGAGGTCGAAGATCCTCTTCATCTCGGGGCTGCGGCCGATGATGGAGGATATCCTCTTCTGGCTCTCGATCTCCCGCTGGAGTTCCTGGTTCTGCCGTTCCAGCTCCCGGCTTTCCAGGGCTCGACGAACCAGCAGGGACAGATGGTCCAAGTTGACCGGCTTGGTGATGAAATCGAAGGCCCCGATCCGCATGGAGTCTACGGCGTCCTCGATCGTCCCGTGGCCGGTCAGGATGATGACGGGTATTCCGGGATAGGAGCCCGCGACCCGTTTCAGGACCTCGTTCCCGGAGACCTTGGGCATGCACAGGTCGGTGACGACCAGGTCCACGCGCCCGTTTTCCACGGCCCTGAGAGCCTCCTCCCCGTCCGCGGCCAGGGCCACCTCGTACCCCTCCAGACGCAGGGCTTCCGCCAGGCCCTCCCGGATGTTCCGTTCGTCGTCCGCTACCAATACGGTGAATTTCAAGACGCCTCCCCGGCGGGCAGGGGGCCCGTCGGCCGCTCCTCGCCCGCGGAATCGTGGGAGATGAGCCGCCGTTCCGCCGGGGGGAGAGGCAGGATGATCGTGAAGGCCGTGCCCTCTCCTTCCTTGGAACGGACCGTGATCTCCCCTCCGTGTTCCTTGATGATCTTGAAGGTCAGGGTGAGGCCCAGCCCCGTACCCCTCTCCTTGGTGGTGAAATAGGGTTCGAATATCTTGGGAAGGTTTTCCTCCGGAATCCCCGACCCGGTGTCCGCCACGGTCAGGCGGATCCCGTCATCCGCCCGTTCGGTGATCAGGGTCAGGGTCCCTCCCCGGGGCATGGCGGCCAGGGAGTTCTGGACCAAGTTCAGGACGGCCTGCTTAATATACCGGGGATCCAAGAGCAGGCGGGGGATCGAGGGAGACAGGTTCCGCTCGAGCAGGACCCCGGCCCGCTCGATCTCCGGGGCCAGGAAATCCAGGAGGTCCGAGAGGAGCTCGTTCAAATCGGTGTCCCGGGGATGTATGTCCATCGGCCGCACCGCGAAGAGGAAGTCCACGACGATCCTGTTCAGGCGGTCGATCTCCTCATCCACCACGTCCAGGTAGCGGTGGATGGTCCCGGCCTTCTCGTCGCAGGAAGCCTTCAGGGCCTTCCGCATCAATTGGACATGGATGGAAAGGGATCCGAGGGGATTCTTTATCTCATGGGCGACCCCGGCTGCCAGGGTCGTGAGGGAGGCCAGGTTTTCCGCCCTCCTGAGCTGGGCTTCCTTCCTGCGTTTGTCCGTGACCTCCTCGATATGTATAAGGTTTCCCCGGATCCGCTGTTCCCGGACCAGGGGACTGATGGTGATCGATATGATCCGGGTCGAGCCCTTCGCGTCCAGGGCGAACTCCCGATCCATCCGGGTTTCCTCGCTTTCCAGGGTCTCCCGGAGGAATCCGGCGATCTCCTCGTCTGCGACGCTTTCCCATACGGGACGGTCGTAGACGTCCAGGTAGGTCAAGGGAAGGAGGCGTTCCGCGGACTTGTTGAAGAGGGTGGGGCGGTGGGCGAAGTCGCAGACCACGATCCCGTCCAACATGGAATCCAGGACGGTGCCCATTCGTTCGTTTTCCTCCGCCAGGATCGCAAGGAGCCTCCGGATCTGCTCCTCGTTCATGCGGGGTGCCTTGGCCAGGGCCCGCTCCAGGAAGCGTCTCACGGTATGGTCCGGAGGGGGAGGGCCAGGGCTTCCGCCAACCGCTCCGCCAGGGCCGCGGGGGGAAGATTGTAGGTTTCGTACCTGAGCTGGGCGTCCCGGATCGCCGCGGCCCAGCCGGCCAGGACGGCGTCCGTTCGGGCGTCGGAGGCCGCGGCCTTGGAGCGGACCAGGCGGGCCAGGCTCTTAAGAAAGGCGGAGAACAGGTAGGAAAGCGAATCGTCCCCGGCCCCGAAGCCCTTGGTGGCCGCTGAGATCTCGGCCAGGGCCCTGTGGACGCTCGGATCCGGAGCGTCGCTGGACAGGTCCAGGAGGGGATCCGGGATGAAGACTCCCTCCCGGGACGCTTGATAGCAGACCGCGGACAGGAACCGGAAGGCGTATTCGTCCGTCGCGGATTCGGGAAGGGGTTTCCGGGCCGCGAGGTATTCGTCCAGGGATCGGTTCCTGTCCTCCGGGGAAGCCCGGAAGACCTTGGCCAGGATCTCGCCGGAAGCCCCGGCGTCCCGGGGGCGGAAGGTGTAGGCCCGGACTCGGGAAAGGATCGTGGGCATCAGGGAGGAAGGCCTGGAGGACAATAGCAGGAACCGCGAGGTGGCGGGGGGCTCCTCAAGGATTTTGAGCAGCGCGTTGCGTGCGCCGTCCAGCATCCTCTCCGCGTTCTCGATGACGACCACCTTCATCCGCCCGTAGGGGGCGAGTCGGGCCCAGCGTTCCGCGGCCCGGACCTGGAAGATGGGCAGGGCGTCGGGAAGCAGGGCTTCCAGCTTGTCCGCCACGGGCAGGGCCTTGGCGGCGGCTCGGGCCGCCTCCCCGGGAGCCTGGGCCGTCTCGTCGGCGTCCGGACCGGCCAGCTCCGCGAGCTCCTCCAGGTTCTGGAGCAAGGGAACCGCCTTGGCAAGGCGCGCCTCCTCGCCGTAGAAGAGAGCAGGGTCGAAACGCCGGGTCAGTTTCCGGACCGCGCGGTAGAACAGGAACCGGGCGGCGCGGTTGGGAAGCCTTTCCAGGGTTTCCCCGGCGGCCTTTATCTCGGCCCGGAAGGAGCGCGGTCCCATGAGGAGCAGGTCCGGATGGGCGAGCGTCCGGTGGCGCGCGCAGGAGGGGCAGGGACAGTTCCAAGCCGCATCCCCGGTTTCGCAGGACAGGGCCCGGGCGGTCTCCAGGGCGGCGGTGAGCTTCCCGGCGTTCTCGGGCCCCGCGAAGAGGAGGGACGGCGGAAGCTCGTTCCGGGATAGGTCCCCGCGGAGGATCCGGACGATCTCCTCCTGGCCGATCAGGTTCTCGTACATCCTAGGCTCCCAGCCGGGCGGCGGAGACGAGAATCGGAAGGAGGTTCCTTCCCAGGAAACTCCCCTCCATCAACGAGGTGACGTCGAAGACCGGTTGAAGCCGCATCAGCATGAGCAGGAGGGAGACGAAGAGGAATCCCTCCGCCGCGCCCAGCAGGAAGCCGAGACCCCGGTCCAGGTTCTGGAGGTTGATGTTCTCGACGACGCTCCGAAGGACACCCTGCAGGATCTTGATGAGAAGGAAGACCAGGAGGAAGACCACGGCGAAACCCAGGACCTCCGTGAAGGAGTCCAGGGCCAGGTACTTGGCCAGGAGTTCCCCCGCGGGCCGATAGAACAGGATCGCCAGGAAGACACCCAGGATGACGGCGGCCATGGACAGTAGCTCCGCCACAAAACCCCGAAAATAGCAGCGCAGGGCGAATAGGAGGATGAGGGCTAACAGCACGAAGTCCAGGGCGTTCATGAGGGAATCCCCCAGGCTCGAGCCGCGATGGATTCGGCTATGACGTCCGCGGCGTCCCGGGCTCCAAGATCCGCAGCCGCCCGGGAGGCGGCCTTTAGCAGGCCGGGGTTCCCCAGGTATTCCGCGCAGGCTGCGACCAAGGCTGACGGATCCTCCGCATCCCGGCCTTCCAGAACCCGGGCGGCTCCCCTGGAAGTGAACCATCGGGCGTTTTCAACCTGGTCCCCCCGGGTTCCGGTACCCGCCAGGGGGATCAAGACCATGGGCAGGCCCGCGGCCGCGCATTCCCACAGGGAACCCGCTCCGGCCCGGCCGACGTACAGGGACGCGTCGGCCAGGAGATCCGGGAGCTCCTCCCGGAGGTACTCGAAGGACCGATACCTCCCCGCCAGGTCCCGGGGAAGGGCCTCCGGGGAAGCCCCGGGGTTCCCGGGCCCGGTCTGGTGGACAACGCAGGCCTTCTTCAAGAGCTCGGGCAGGGCCGCGATGACGAGGTCGTTCAATCTGCGGGCGCCCTGACTGCCTCCGATCACGAGGATCAGGGGCAGGTCCCCCGGCAGTCCCGCCCGAGCCCGGCCGCGGCCGGACTGGCCCGCACGGATGGCCGACCGGACGGGCTGGCCGGAGACGACGACGGAGGCCCGCAGGTTCCGGGGAAAGGCGGACCTCGTCTCGTCGTAGCTCACGAAGACAGTGTCCGCAACCCGGGCGTTCAAGCGGGTTGCCAGCCCGGGGGAGAAGTCCGATTCATGGGTGAACACGGGAATGCCCAAGGAGGCGGCGGCCCTGCAGGGAGGGACGGAGACGTAGCCTCCCTTGGAGAACAGCAGGCGGGGCCGGAGCTCCGAAAGGACCCTGCGGGAAACTCGGTACCCCGCCAGGACGCGGAAGGCGTCCGCGATGTTCTTAAGGGAGAGCTCCCTGCGGAGCTTGCCCGAGGGGATCGGGATGAACTCGAGGCCCGCCGCCTCGACGGCGGCCCGGTCGCTGTCCTTGTCGGAACCAAGCCAAACGATCCGAGCCGAGCGCCCCCGGGCCGCCAATCGCTCCCGGAGGCGGTCCGCCACGGCCAAGCCCGGGTAGATATGCCCCCCCGTGCCTCCCCCGGTAAAGGCCAGGACATCCGGGTTGAGGGGGGCCGTGCCGTCCTTCCTCATCGGATCCCCAAGGCCCGGGACAGGGCATCCAGGGCGCCGTCGAGAGGGCCGCCCGCCAGGACCTGCTTGGTCAGGACCTTGCCCAGCTGGACACCCTCCTGATCGAAGCTGTTCAAGTTCCAGGCGAAGCCCTGGAACATCACCTTGTTCTCGAAATGGGCCAGGAGGGCGCCCAGGGCGCGGGGATCCAGCGACCGGCCGTACAGGAGGGTGGAGGGCCGACCGCCCGGGAAGCGCTTGTTCGGGTTCGCGTTGTCCTGCCCCTTGGCGAAGGCGACGATCTGGGCGGCCAAGTTGGCGTTCAGCTTCGCGCGGCTGGTGGATCCCTCGACCGTCATATCCAGGGTGCCCTGGTTTTCCAGGAAGCCGATGAACTCCAAGGGCACGATATCCGTGCCCTGGTGGAGAAGCTGGTAAAATGAATGCTGGCCGTTCGTCCCCGGTTCCCCGAACACGACGGGACCCGTAGGGTAGGCCACCGGCTTTCCGTCCCGGTTGACCTGTTTACCGTTGGACTCCATGTCCAGCTGTTGCAGGTGGGCGGGAAAGCGGGAGAGGGCCTGGGAATACGGCAGAATCGCAACGCATGGACGTCCCAGGACGTTCCGCTCGAATATGCCCAGGAGGGCGTCCAGGAGAGGGGGATTCCGAAGCGGCTCGGGGGACAGAGCTCGTTCGTCCGCCTCCCGGGCACCCTCCAGAAGTTCCGCGAAGGTCTCGGGACCGAAGGCCAGGGAGAGGATGACGCCTCCCACCGCGGAGGTGGAGGAGTACCGGCCGCCTATGAAATCGTCGATATAGAAGGAATCCAGGTACCCGGGATTCCGGGCCAGGGGGCTGGTCTCGCTGGTCACGGCCACGATATGCCGGGACGGGTCCAGTCCCGAAGGGCCCCGCCGCCGCAGGAAGTCCCGAGCCAGGGTCTCGTTGGCCAGGGTCTCCTGGGTGGTCCCGCTTTTCGACACCAGGATGAAGAGGGTCGTTTCCGGATCCAGGCCGAAAAAGATCCCGTCCGCGTCGTCGGGATCCACGTTGCTCAGGAACCGTGCGGACATCCGGGTACGGCCCGCGGTTCGAGCCCAGGTCTCCAAGGCCAGGAAGAGAGCCCGGGGCCCCAGGTCCGATCCCACGATGCCGATCTGGACGGCGGTTCGGAAGGGTTTGCCCGTGGATCCGGTCAAGGAGCCCGAGTGGATCTTCCGGGCGAAGTCCGCGATCCGGGCGCGTTCCCCCTCGTAGAAGGCGCGATAATTCCGGCCATCCCGGATCACCGGCCCCGCGGGTTCCCCACGGGTCAGGTGGTGAAGCACCATGCGATCCTCTCCCGTGTTCATCCTCTGGCCCGAGGCTAGGAGCCGGTACTTTTCCACGAGCTCCTGTTCCTTGGCCAGGCGGCACAGGAGCCCGATCGTTTCGTCCCCGGCGTCCGATGCGGCCCAGGAGAAGGTCAACCCGCCTCCTGCGTCCGCTTTCCGGGCTTCCACGGCTTCCGCGGTCAGTGTGGACCTGAGATCCGCAGGCTTGAGGCCGCGAAGTTCCCGAAAAGCCGGGGCTTCATCGAGATTCCGGAATTGAACCATAGGGACCTCCTGGTCGAATCGAACCCTCGGACTGTTTCCTTTCAACACGATGATGATAGCCGGGACAGGTCGGAACTTTCAAGGCCGAAGATCTTTCTACCCGCGGATTCGCATGGTATACTTTCCCGGGGGCTGTGATGGCCGAACTCGTAAATCATGTTGAAACGGAATTTATTCTGAAAGAATCCATGAATCTCGGGATTCCCCTTCACATGTACGGGGCCGGAAAGAGTCTTTCGGCACGGATCCTGGAACTACGGAAAGATTCCCTTAGGCTCGAGCTCCAGGGATCTTCGGATACCCCGGCAGTGCCCTGGGAGATATTCTCCGTGTACTTAAGCTTTCACGGAAAGGATCTGACATTCCGGTCCAAGGTCCTGAAGCAGGAGAACCGTGCCTTGATCCTGGCGTACCCGGGCCGTATGCTCCGGTCTCCGGCTCGAAAGCATCCGAGAGTCCCGTGCCCCAAGGGGTTTTCCCTGGAGCTGACCCTGGAGAACGAAAAGGTGCACCTGGATTACCCCCAATGCGGGGAGTACTCGGACGTATCCCTGCCGGACCTGCACGAAGGATTCGATGTCAGCTCCCTGAACGCGTTGATCGAAAGCTTCCGCCGTAGATCCTCGGGGATGGCCAGCGAAAGCCGGGTCGTCCTCTTCAAGAACCGGCCCCCCGAAGGGATCGAGGAATCCCTGGTGGCCCACTACGGGAAGACCCTCTTCATCCCCTCCACCCGGAGCGCCCTGCCTACCGCGGATCCCTATCCGGAACCCCGGATCATCACTTCCGGGATGGTGGGCGATTTCGAGGGACCCGACGCGATCCTGGAGGGTTCGCGGATGGACCGAGCCATGATTTCCAAGATCGGCAAGGCCATCAACGCCGAGGTCTGGTGTCCGATCCAGTATTATCAATACGTAGTCGGATATGTATACCTCGCGAACAGGGCGGACAGGCCCCTGTCCATGGACTTTTCCGTGGTGGACTGCGCCTGGGAGTTCTCCCGGGTTCTCGCCTTCTACTTGAAGACCCACGATTATTTCAAGGCTTCCCAGAGGAACGATCCGATCACCCACAAGGCCGGAATCGTCGATCTTTCCGCCTCCGGATGCCTCCTCTCAATCCCCCACACGACCCTGGCGATGCGGATCAAGACGGGGTCCCTCCTGGATCTGCGCCTCTCCCATCCCGAGGGAAGCTTGAGCACCCGGGGGAAGGTCGTACGGCGCTACGATGACGAGGAAGGAGCCTATTACGGAGTGGCCTTCCAGGATCTCGGGCCCGGGGAGTTGAGGGAACTCTTCCCGAAGCTGTACCACCTGTCGTACCCGGAAACCATGGATGCTTCCGGCGAGGCTCGGCTTCCGTCGGGAGCTTCCGCATGAACCGCATGATCTCGGATCTGTTGATCGCCCTGGAGGTCCTGAAGCGCTGGGAGGTCCTGGCCGCGCTGGCCGTGTTCCTCGGAGCATGGAGCGTCTTCCGGTACGTAGCCCTGGTTCGGCGGAAACCCGCGGGATTCCGTATCCCCCGGCCGAAAAAACAAGCCCCCCCGTCCGCGCCTGCCCCGGAGGCGGAGCCCGAGGAGCCCGCCGAAGAATCCGAGGAGAAGTGAAGGGGCCGTTTCCGTTATCCCGACAACCCGCGGTGTCCCGAAAGCTTCGCGGCCCGAAGGCGGCCCTTCCAGGCCCCATGACGGGGAATACGGACCTTCCCCAAACCGGACAAGTACCCGATCGCCGCCGACACCTCCCGGGGATCCCAGCCAGAGAGCGACCCCGCCCAGGCGCAGGGTCCTTTCTTGTCCGCGAGAAGCCGGGCCGCTTCGGACGCCGTCCATCGGCCGGAATTGGCCGCGGCGAAGCGCAGGATCTCCCCGAAGCCTTCGGGTTCCGGAACCGCGGATCCCTCGCAGACGTCGCAGCCTGAACAGGCTTCCGACCCGGAGCCCAAGAGCGCGAGGAGTGTTTCCCGACGACACCGTACCGCCTGTTCCGCATAATCCAGGACGGCGGCCCTTCGAAGGCGTCGGGCGGGATCGGATTCCCGACCCAGGCCCAGGCGGTCCTGGGGATGGACGACCAAGGCCGCCGCGGAGACTTCCCCGTCCCGGCCCGCACGTCCGGATTCCTGGAGATAGGATTCCACGGAAGGCGGAGGATCCGCGTGGATCACGGACCGAATATCCGGCTTGTCGATCCCCATCCCGAACGCGCAGGTAGCCGTCAGGATACCGTCTCGGGACGGCAGGTACCACTCCTCAACCGCCCTGCGCTCCTGCTTGGACATCCCCGCGTGGTAAAACCGAACTTCCCGGGTGCCCAACGCTCGGCCCAGTCCTTCGGCGGTAATCTGGGCGCCCGCCCGGGAAGCGCAGAAGACAAGCATTGGCTTCGGAAGGGACCGGGCCAGCCGTTCCAGGGTATGAGAGCGGGACAGGGTCGGATGACAGCTATACCTAAGGTTAGGCCGATCCGGATCTCCGGAAACCAGCCGCCACGGCTCCTCCCCGAACAGGACCTCCGCGACCCGGGCCAGGATTCCCGGGGACGCCGTGGCGGTAAAGGCCGTCACGGCCGGAGGATCGAGGGCCCGGAGTATATCCCCCAGGTCCGTGTAGGCGGGACGAAAATCGTCTCCCCATTCCGAGACGCAGTGGGCTTCGTCCACCACGGCATGCGCCAGCCCCTTCGATCGGAGCAGGCTCAACACGGGGCCCGAATGAAGGATCTCCGGATTGGCCAGGATGATCCGTGCCTTACCGGTCCGGATATCGTCCTCGCAGGAGCGGCGTTCCCCTTCGTCCTGGCCTCCCTGGAGAAGGGCGCAATGCACACCCCGCCCCCGGAGCCGCCGGGCCTGATCCGCCATCAGAGAACGCAACGGATAGACGACCAGGGTCGGTCCCGGGATCAGGGCGGCCGGGAGCTGGAAACACAGGCTCTTCCCGTAGCCCGTGGGCAGAAGGACGATTTGTCGAAGACGATCCGGGTTTTCCGTCCGCGAAGGATCCTCCCAGGAACCACTTTGATCCTCCGAACGCCCCGGAGACCCGGAAAAGGCGTCCAGGATGTTCGCGATCACCAACCGTTGGTAAGGAAAGAGATACCGGATTCCGAAAAGAGTGTCCGCTGCTGCCGCGACGGGGTCCTCCCGGGGCAGCGTTTCCGAGTTTAAGTCGTGCATACCCGTTAACCGACAAGAACTCGGCATCCGCTTGCGTCCGGCCTTCAAGGAGCACGGCACGTCCGTAGTGGGAGCGAAGCGGGTTGGTCGCGGTACGAAGGTTGGTAATCTCGAGCCAGGAGTCTGTTCGGCCGGTCCTCGGTGTCACGAAGCTTGTTAATTGCGTGCTCCCAGGCCGATCGGCCGATCCCGGGTGTTACGAAGCCTGTTATTCTCAATCTCTGAGGTTGTTCAGCCGGACTATCAGTTGCCCGGAACAGGGTTCTATCGCCCGCGGATCTCCGGCAGCACAAGCTTCGTACCACTACCGACCGAGTCCGCGGAGGGACAGAGCTCTCGGACGGCACACCCCGGGCAATCCGGCCGTCGGGCCCGGCATACATATTTCCCGTGCCGATTGACGGCATGGGAGAAAGCGGTTCGGTATTCAGGCTCGATCAGGGCCTCGATGCGACGCTCCGCGGCCGAGGGATCCCGGTTCTCCGTAAGTCCGAGCCTGTGGCATACCCGGAGAAAGTGTGTGTCCGCGATGATCCCCGGTCTGCCGAAGCATGCGCTGGCCACCAGGTTGGCCGTCTTACGGCCGACTCCGGGCAGTTCCAAGAGGTCTTCCAGGGTGGCCGGGACCCTCCCCCCGAAGCGCTCCACCAACATCCTGGACAGGCCGACGAGGTGCCGGGCCTTTGTCCGGTAGAACCCTAGGGAATGGATGCATTCCTCGAGTTCCGCAGGGTTCGCGCCGGCCAGCTGTCCCGGGTCGGGCCACCTTCGAAAGAGTTCGGGAGTCACTCGATTGACCTGATCGTCCGTGGTCTGGGCGGAGAGCACGACGGCGACAAGGAGTTCAAAACAGTCGCCGTATCTTAAGAGCGGTTCCGCCCGAGGCCATAGGGATGTCAGGGCAACCCTGATTTCCCGGGCTCTGCGGGTTTCCGAGGGTGAGATTTCCATAGCCCCAGTATGCCGAAGCGCCGGGAGGGCGGCAATATCGCTTGAGCGGAGGGCTTTCATCCGGATCGGTTGACATGAATGGATCGCGGATCTTGCGCGGAGACGACGAGTGTCCTATACTTATGAAAGATCGTCATGGAGGACCGGATGAAACGGATTTTTGTCGCCTCGATCCTTATACTGCTGGCTCTTGCGGCGTTTCCGGCCTTTTCCCAGCAGGCCAAGATCCTCGATCCCCTTGCCACTTCCATCAAAAACCCCTCGGACATGTACCCCTTCAGACTGGATGTGGTCAAGGTATACCAACATAGTCTGGGGTACCGGGTCGTCTACCGGGTCGGAGAATCGGACTTCGCGGACGCGTACATTCCCATCGAATGGTTCAAGGCGGGGGGCAAGGCTCAGCTGATCCGCTCCAACGACCCGTCCCATCCGTACATGGTCGTGTACTACCGGGAAGGCAAGTTCAGCCATGTCCGACTGTTCGTCAAGGATTTCCCTAAGGATCCCACCTGGGGGATCCTGGAGCCGGGTCCTGACGTGGCGGCCAAGTTCAAGGTCGAGGAAATCGTCCCGAAGTACTAGGAAGGTGTTGGAACTTCAATCGTTTCGGTACCCTTATTGCAGACCGTAGAACCACAAGCTTCATCTCCGTAGCCGGCGGAAGTCCGTTCTGGATTCTGAAAGCCGCTCATATTCTCCGGGGCTGGCCCTGAGGGTTCGAAAGGTATACGATGAGCATCAAACCTGTTCCTCCCGAATTGACGGCGTTTATAGCTGGCCATGACGCTTTTCTTGTCATCGGTCACAAGGAGCCGGACGGGGACTGCATCGGCTCCCAGCTGGCCCTGGCCTCGTTCCTGAAGGGGCTCGGCAAGAAGTCGTTCCTGCTATCTTCGGGCCCCTTCACGCGGACGGAGATCCTGCAGTACGAGCACGCCTTCCTGGACCGCGTCCCGTACGGCATTCCTCTGTCCAAGGCAGCCCTGATCGTCTTGGACTGCTCCTCGTTGTCCCGGGTGGGGCGGATCGCGGACCAGCTTCCTTCCCTGCCCCTGGCGTTTATCGACCATCATGCCGCCGGGGAAGCCGCCGTGGATGTCCGGTACATCGACCCCTCTGCACCCTCCGTCACCCGCCTGGTTCAGGCCTTGATCGAAGCCTTCGGAGCGGTCCCCAACCGGGAGGAAGCGGAGCTGCTCTTATTCGGGCTGTGCACGGACACGGGATTCTTCCGGCACCTGGATACCGCCGGCTCGGATGCCCTCCTGTCCGCTGCCCGTCTGGTTGAACAAGGCGCCTCCCCGAAGCGCATTTTTTCCATGATCTACGGGGGCAAATCCCTGTTTACCCGCAAGTTGATGGGGGAGATCCTTTCCAGGACGGAACCCTACTTCGACGGCCGCCTCCTGGTTTCCTATGTGACCGAGGAGGACCATCGGCGCTACGGCATAGCCAGCCGGGACTCGGACATGCTGTACCAACTCCTCATGACCGTCGCCGGAGTCGAGGCTGCGGTGGTCATCCGGCAGGAGAGCGAGAACAACTGCACCGTCGGGTTCCGATCCCGGGACACCGTGGATGTGGGATCCGTGGCCTCCCAGTTCGGCGGCGGAGGTCACCGGCTGGCCGCGGGGCTCTCCATGGAGGGCCGGATCGAGGAGGTTCGGGAGAGGATTCTGGAAGCCTTCGATCGGGTGTTTGTAACGTTAAGTAACGACGAAGCGTACTGAATCTTTCGGCGTCATCCTAATTCCATATACGTAAAGCCTGGATTCTTTCCCTCCGTCCCTGCGGCAAGCCTGGCACGGAATTTGCCTTTACCAATCTCGCCCGCAAGGGCTGGGAGGGAAGGCATGGAACAGGAGACGTATCCCGGCATCGCTCGGCTTGCGGATTCCGGGGAGGGACTCCGGGAAGCCCTGGGCGAGGCGGCCCGGATTCTCTACGACAACCCAAAGGCCTACGGATTAAAGGACGCGGACGACGTGGGCGAGCTTTTCGCGAGGTATCCGGGAAGGATCGAGGCCATCCTTAGAAAGTACCGGGAGACCCAGGGGTATTTCCCGGTCTACCTGGCCGCCACGGTGCGGTTCCTGGCCTTGTCCCTTCGAAGGGACCGGGCTCGGGCCTTCGACCGGCGGATGGTGTTCGAGGAGGAATCCCTTCTCTGTGCGGAGGGGTCTTCGGTGCCGCAGTACGGGCGTCCGGAACCGGAATCTCCCCTTCCCGAAGCCCGAGGCCGCGGGCGTTTCCGCGCCCGTTCCCTCCGGGCTCGGTTCCTGTTCCTGAGCGTAAAGTGCGCGTGGACCGCGGACGAGGACTTTCTGCTGCGGGCGGCCCGGACCCTCGGTCTGGACGAATCCGGCCTCGCGAGGAGCCTGTCCTTAGCCCGGGAGCGGACCCTGGCGGTACGGGATCGCTGGGAGGAGCGCAAGAGGGCCCGGGACTCGTCCTGGGTCCGCCTTAAGATACTGGAGAAACGCCTGGCCCGGGAGGAGGATCCCTGCCTGCGGTCCGTCTTCCGAGAGCGGATCGAGCGGGAACGGGACCGATTTCGGCGCAGGCTCAAGGAGACACGCAGTATGAAGCTCACCCTGTCCAACAAGACGGTGGCGGAGATCCTGGGCGTGCCCAAGGGCACGGTGGACGCGGGGGTCTGCAAAATGGCCCGCAGGCTGCGGGACTTTCCTTCGGAGAAGGAAAACCGTTAATATCCTCCCATGACGCTCTTCGTCGCCACGAACAACGCCCACAAGATCCGGGAGCTCCAGGATCTCTTTCCGGGTACGAGGCTCCGCCGTCCCGCGGAGGAGGGGCTGCTCTTCGATCATGACGAGACGGAGGATACCTTCCTGGGCAACAGCCTCGGGAAGGCTCAAGCCCTGTATGCCCTGGTCAAGGCCCCGGTGCTGGCCGATGATTCGGGCCTCTGCGTGGATGTCTTAGGCGGAGCTCCGGGCGTTCGGTCGGCCCGGTACGGTTCTCCGGACGAAGGCCGGACCGTCCTGTCCGCCGGGGAAAAGAACGAGCTGTTGCTGAGGGAGATGTCCGGTCGGACGGACCGGACCTGCCGCTTCGTCTGCGCCATGACCCTGGTGCTCTCCGAGCATCGCTTCGTCTCGGTCCAGGAGACCTGCGAGGGCGTCCTTCTGGAGAGCCCCCGGGGCGAGGGGGGCTTCGGCTACGACCCCATATTCCTTCTGCCCGGAGAGGGGTTGTCCATGGCGGAGCTGTCCCTGGAGGAAAAGAACCGCCTTAGCCACCGGGGCCGGGCCGCGGCGCGTTTGCGTGCGGTCCTCGAATCCCTGGAGGCGGATCCCTGAACGGATGGCGATAAAAAAGCCGCGGCCTTGCGGGCCGCGGCTTTTTCGGGAGATTCGGCGGGCTCTGTCGACGGATCGCCGGCAGGGCTGCGCCCTTCCTCATTCCTTGATTCCGTACTTTTTCCGGAATCGCTCCACCCGTCCCGCGGTGTCGATGAGCTTCTGTTTTCCGGTAAAGAAGGGGTGACAGGCCGAGCAAATTTCAACCTGGATGTTCTTTACCGTCGAACGGGTCTCGATGACGTTGCCGCAGGCGCACGTGATGGTGGTAAGTTCGTACTTGGGATGGATGCCCTTCTTCACAGTACCCCTCCGCGCCTATCCGGCCGCAGCCTGAAAACCGGCCTTTGACGGTATCTCGCCCGCAACGGGGAATGTATTTCCTCGTCCGGCTTCCCTAGTCGTTCCCGTTGTACGGGGTGTTCATGGACTTCAGGAAGACCTCATTATTCTTACTTTTCATCATCCTGTCAATGAGGAGCTCCATGATCTCTATATCGTCCATGGGATTGATCACCTTGCGAAGAACCCATATTTTCTGGAGCTCCTCCTCCGTCAGCAGGAGTTCCTCCTTACGGGTGCCGGACTTCTTGATGTTGAAGGCCGGGAAGGTCCGGCGGTCCGAGAGCCTTCGGTCCAGGTTGATCTCCATGTTGCCGGTGCCCTTGAACTCCTCGAAGATCACCTCGTCCATCCGGCTTCCGGTGTCGATCAGGGCGGTGGCGATGATGGTAAGGCTTCCGCCGCCCTCGATGTTCCGGGCCGCGCCGAAGAAGCGCTTGGGCTTGTGGAGGGCGTTGGAGTCCACTCCGCCGGAGAGGATCTTCCCGCTGGTGGGCACGGTCTGGTTGTAGGCCCGGGCCAGGCGGGTGATGGAGTCCAGCAGGATGACGACGTCCTTGCCGTGCTCGACCAGGCGCTTGGCTTTTTCCAGGACCATCTCCGCGACCTGGACGTGCCGGGTGGCCTGCTCGTCGAAGGTGGAGGAGATCACCTCGGCCTTTACGGTCCGTTCCATGTCCGTAACTTCCTCGGGCCGCTCGTCGATCAACAGGACGATCAGGTAGACCTCGGGGTGGTTGGCGGTGATGGCGTTGGCGATTCTCTGGAGCAGGATGGTCTTTCCGGTCTTGGGCGGCGAAACCACCAGGGCTCTCTGTCCCTTTCCGATGGGGCAGAAGAGGTTGATGATCCGGGTGGATATCTCCTTGGTGTCCGTCTCGAGGTTCAGGCGCTGGTTCGGGTACAGGGGGGTCAGGTTCTCGAAGGGGATGCGGTTCTGGGCGACCGCGGGCTCGTCGAAATTCACCTGCTCCACCCGGAGCATGGCGAAGAAACGTTCGCCCTCCTTGGGGCTCCGGATCTGGCCGTAGACGGTGTCCCCGGTCTTGAGGTTAAACAGCCGGATCTGGGAAGGGGAGATGTAGATGTCGTCCGAGCCGGGGAGGTAGGAGTTCTGGGGGGAGCGTAGGAACCCGTAGCCGTCCGGCAGGATCTCCAGGGACCCGTAGGCGTAGATGATCCCGCCCCGCTCGGTATGGGCCTTGAGGATGGAGAAAATGAGCTCCTGCTTCTTGAGGGAGATCATCTCCTCGTGTCCGATCCCGTACTTGGACCCGAGATCCCTAAGCTCCTTGAGGGGCATGCTGGTCAGGTCGTTGATGGAGAGCCGGGACCTGGAATCCAGGTGATCGGGACGGTTCGGCTCGGCGGGTTTCTCGGGGAGTTCCTGCTTCTTGACGAATCCGGGGACGGAGATCGTCGTGGACCGGAACCCCGGGGATTCCTCCCGGATCGGCTCCGGACGACTACCTTCCGCGGGCGTTTGCTCAGCAGGCGCGGCCTCGCGGCCGGTTTTCCGGCGAACCCGTATGCGGACGGGTTCCTTGTCGGCGCCCTCACCTCGATTCTCCGCCGTGGCGGGGCCGGCTTCGAGGGATTGCGACTCTTCCGGGGCGTCGACGTCCCCCTCGTCGAGGGATAATTCCGCCTGACCCGGGGCTTCCGCCTCGGTCGAACTGTCGACGGGGCGCTTCTTTCGGATTATTGCCATCAATCACTCCGTACTGAAGGTTGGATTCTCGGTTAGCCGCCGGCCGCCGCAAAGGGGGCCGCGGAGTTCGAACCGCGCCGAAACGCTCGGGACGACGCGGAACTAACCTGACTCGTAATAGAAGGGGGAACTCCGCCTGCGGAAACGAACCCGCCCGGAGCGGACTTCCCATCCTATATCCCGATGCCTCCCGCTGTCAAGAAGACCCGACGACTTCCTCTTCAACGAAGGAACGAAGTTCCGCCAGCACGCGGATCGTGGATTCCCTCCGTATGCGGTTCCGATCCCCCGTCAAGGCAAGACGGAGTTCCCGGTGCCGGCCGCCTCGAGCCGCCAGACCTATCCACACGGTGCCGACGGGCTTTTCCGGCGTGCCTCCGCCGGGACCCGCGATCCCGGAAACCGCCGCCGATACGTCCGCGCCGCTCAAGGCCAGGACCCCCTGCGCCATGGCCCGGACCGTCTCCGGGGAAACGGCCCCCCGAAGCTCCAGGACCTCCCGGGGAACGGACAGAACCTCCCGCTTCGCCTCATTGGCGTAGGAGACCACGGCCCCCCAGAAACGTTCGGAGGCTCCGGGGACGGAGGTGAGGGCCGCGGAGACCATGCCGCCCGTGCAGGACTCGGCCAGGGCTGCGGTCCATCCGCGCCGGGCCAGGGCCTGAAGCAGGCGCCGCGCCTCGGTCTCCGCGGGATCCCGGGAAGGCGCCTCGGCGGCGGATGGGGGCATCAGGCCTGTTCAGCCCGGGGCGCGAAGGGGCTGAAGTCCGAGGGATTCCGGATCATCTCGCAGCGCCCTTCGAAGATCACTCCGTCCGCGATCCGGAGCTTGGTGGTGCGGATCTTGCCGTACACCCGGGCGGTGGGAAGAAGCTCGATCCGGTCTACGGCTTCCAGGTCCCCGTGGACTACGCCGCCGACCACGATGCTGGATGCCCGGATCAAACTTGCCCGGACTTCCGCGCCCTGGTCGATATGCAAAAAACCCTGGGCGTCGATCTCGCCCTCGAAGCTGCCTCGGATCATGAGGGAGTCCTGGAACTTGAGTTTGCCGGAAAAGCCCGTCTCCCGTCCCAGGATCGTGCTTATCTCGTGGATGGTCTTGGTTGTCGTCTTGGGCATGGGTTTCCTGTCACTTCGTCTTCA